>DATJOU010000001.1:0-3737 GCA_035506775.1 Solirubrobacteraceae bacterium
ACACGGTGAGCGTCGAGCTGTGGGGCCCGGGGGTCACGACGCCGGTCGTGGCCCAGGTGACGGTCACCGTCCACAACGCCACCGTCTATCCCACCCCGCTGTCGTTCGGCGAGGAGAGCATGTACGCCGAACTGAACGAGGGCGAAGAAGCCACCGCTCAGGACCTGCTCGAAAACGTGTGGCCGGCCCGAGGCTTCCCGCTGCCCTACCTCTCCTGGCCGCTCACCTGGCAAGAGGACCCCTACCACGAAGCGTATTGGGAGTTCTACTTCTACGGACTGCGTCCCGAGGCGACGCTGCTGTACGAGTGGGAGACGACCGGCCGCACCGCCTACCTGGAAAAGCTGATCGCGATCCTGCGCTCCTACGTCGCCTACGACAGCACCCGTCCGGAAGACACGGTCACTCTCGACAACGACCACACCTCCGCCTACCGCACGATGGAGCTGATCAACTTCTACGTGAAGCTGAAGATCGCCCACGCGCTCCCCTCCGACCTCGAAGCGGGCCTGGCTCGCTCGCTGCAGAAGCTGGGCGGGTTCCTCGCCGAATCGCGCCACTTCGAGGCCGACTACAACCACGGCTTCAACGAGGGTGCGGCGCTGCTGCTGCTGGCCGACAACTTCCCCCACATGCCCGACGCGGGCGCCTGGCGGACGCTGGCGCTGGAACGGTTGAAGGAGATGCTCGCCAACACGATCGACGCCGACGGGGTCGAGGTCGAGAACTCGCCCTTCTACCAGGTGTACGTGCTCGGGCTCGTCTACCAGATCGCGCAGTGGGCCAAGCACTACGAGCCCACGCTGGCGACCCCCTACCTGCAGGCCGCCACCAAGATGCTCCGCTACACCGCCGACGTGACGATGCCCAACGGGTATCTGCCGATGCTCGGCGCCACCGCCACCACCTACATGCCGAGCCAGGATCCGACCGTGTACGGCCCGATGGCCGCCGCCGACCCGGAATTCGACTTCGCCTACACCCGCGGAGCGCACGGCACGCCGCCACCCGACGGCACGGTGCTGTTCCCGGTCTCGGGGCTGTTCCTGATGCGCTCCCCGCTCGGTCCCGTCAGCAACCTCCCCAACCAGACCTTCGTCACCTTCAACGCCGGCACCTACCGCACCAGCCACTCCGACCTCGACGCGCTCGGCATCACGATGTACTCGAACGGGGCCGAGGTGCTGCCGACCTCGGGACTCTTCACCTACACCGAAGAACCGGACCTCGAGTACTTCCACGGCACCCGCTCTCACAACACGGTCGTGGTGGACGGGACCGACCAGGCGGAGGGCTCGGCCGAAGCCGGCAGCCACGGGTCCGTCGAAGGGGCCACCTGGGCCAGCGGCGTCAGCAAGCTGTATGCCGGCGTCACCCACCACCGCACGGTCGTCGTCCTGCGCCAGGGGCTGGTGCTGGTCCACGACGAACTCGCCGGGGAAAGCGCACACGAATACGCCCAGACCTGGCACCTGGCGCCCAACGCCACCCCCGCCGGCACGGCCGCCGCGCTGACCGCCACCGCGAGCGGCAAGCCGCAGCTCACGATCACCCAGGCCGACCCCGCCGCGATCTCGCTGCAGAGCTTCGACGGGGCCACCGACCCGATGCAGGGCTGGTACTCCTCCAGCTACGGCTCGAAGCGGGCCAGCTGGGCCCTCCAGTACACGCGCGAGGGGACCTCGGCGGTCTTCGGGACGCTGCTCGCATCCGGCCCCTACGCCGCCGAGACGGCCGTGCTCACAGAACACGTGGGGCCGGGAGCCGACACCCTCGAAGCGTGCGTCGGCGGTACGACCGGCTACGTCGTGACCATCCCGCACCAGAACCAGGCGCCGCCGGCGATCTCCGCCGGCGCCTGCCCGGGCTGACGCGACCCGGCCCGAGCGCGTGAGGCCCGATCCGGCGGGGCCCGGGCGGCTCGCTGCGGGATCAGAGCCGGCCCCGGGTGGGTAGAAACCACGTGGTCCGTTCGGGCCGGGATCGCTGGTGATAGGGTGCGGCCAGAGGCGGAGCAGGGCCATTCGATCGTCCACGGATCAGTGAGCCGAACATGAGCGGGACAGCGAAGCGGGCTGTAGTGACGGCGGTCGTCGCAGCCGCCGTCGTGGCCGCGATCGTGCTCTACGTCACGCTGTATCTGACGAACGTGCCCGGCTCCGTGGCGGCGACCCGGACGCCCCTCGGGGCGCAGCTCTACCTCGCCACCGTCCCGGAGGCCGAAAAGACCGATCCCCACAACACCTGGGTGTCGTTCTACGCCGTCGACGCGACCGCCGGCCACTGGCAGCACGAGACGACCTGGGAACTCCCGGCCAACTCGCTGGTGCGGATCACGATCTACCAGTTCGACGGACCGTCCGGCCTGCGTAACCCGTTCATCGGCCAGGTGGCGGGCACGGTCGGGGGGGTGATGAGCCTCGACGGGAAGATCACCCGCTCGCTTCCGCCCGAAGAAGCCTCGCACGCATGGGCGGTCCCGCAACTGGGCATCTCGGTCCCGCTCCAGGGCGTCGCCGAAGAAGCCAAGGGTGCCTGCGAACGGGCGCCGTGCTCGCTCGCCAATGCGCACCACACGATCTCCTTCGTGATCCACACGCCCGGCAAAGGGCTCTACCGCTGGCAGTGCTTCGTGCCGTGTGCGGCGGGATTCATCCAGGGCTTCGGCGGACCGATGCAGACGGTCGGTTACATGGGCGGCTTCCTCAAGATCGTATGAGCGCCGACGGACCCACGGGGGCCGCGCACTCGCGGCACGACGTGCGCAACGTGACGCTGCTGTGGCTGATCGCGAGCGCGATCATGACGCCGATCGTGGTGTACGTCTTCGGGCCCGGCCTGCCTCCCGGGCACGGGAGCAACGAAGCCGCTGGCCAGGTGGTGGACAACACGGTGCTGCTCGCACTCGCGACGCCCCTGGCGCTGGGCGTGCTGGTGTTCGTCTTGTACTCCGTGTGGGCGTTCCGCGACCGCGAGCCGCAGGCCCAGGGAGAGGCCGCCGCGGTCGGCGGGAACTCGAGCGTGCAGTTCTGGTGGATCGTCGTGTCCACGACGGTTGCGCTGTCGCTCACCGGGTACGGAACCATCCGGCTCCTGGAAACGGGCGCCGGCGGAGGTCAGGGGCCCGAACCGATCGCGATTCCGGCGCACGCCAACCACGCCCTGCAGGTGCAGGTGATCGCCCAGCAGTGGCAGTTCACCTACCGCTGGCCCTCGTTCGGCGGCGTCGAGACGCGTGAACTGGAGCTTCCGGCACACACGCTGATCGAGTTCAACGTGACCTCGCTCGACGTGATCCACTCCTTCTGGGCCTACCAGCTCGGCGTCAAGGCCGACGCCAACCCGGGAGTGAACAACATCGCCTACGTCACCACCCGGGGGCCGCTCCCGTTCGAGGTCCGCTGCGCCGAGCTGTGCGGAGTCTGGCACGGGTACATGTACAACCCCGGCCGCGTGGTGCCGCGGACGAGCTTCACGTCCTGGATCACCGGACAACGGATCCGTAACGCGCCCTCGACGCGGCTCCTGGAACCGTACTCGAAGACCTACTTCCCCGAACCGCAGAGGAGGGGCGGATGAGCGCGACGCAGCCCGATCAGATGTCCCCCGGCTCGATGCCCGCGAGCACTCCCCTGTGGCGACGGCTGATTGGCTTCAACCTCCTGACCGGGATCGTGCTCGCCCTCGCTGTCTACGGCACCGTCGAGCTGTACGTCCCGGCCGGCGCCGGCGCCGGC
>DATJOU010000002.1:0-2720 GCA_035506775.1 Solirubrobacteraceae bacterium
CACGCTCAAGGAGGAGATGCGCCTCGACACACTCGGCCTGGAAACGAAAAAGTACTACTGGCACCACTACAACTTCCCGCCGTTCTCGGTCGGGGAGGCGGGCCGGATGGGCGGCGTCAAGCGCCGTGACATCGGCCACGGCGCGCTCGCCGAGCGGGCGCTCACGCCGATGATCCCCTCGATCGAGGAGTTCCCCTACTCGATCCGCGTGGTGTCGGACATCCTCGAGTCCAACGGCTCCTCCTCGATGGCCTCGGTGTGCGGCTCTTCGCTGTCGCTGATGGACGCCGGGGTGCCGATCGAGCGCCCCGTCGCCGGCATCGCGATGGGTCTGATCAAAGAGGGCGACGACTACATCGTGCTGACGGACATCGCCGGCGTCGAGGATCACCTCGGCGACATGGACTTCAAGGTCGCCGGCACCGAGCGCGGCATCACCGCGCTGCAGATGGACATCAAGATCACGGGCGTGACGTTCGACATCCTGCGCGACGCGCTCGCACAGGCCAAAGAGGCGCGCACGTTCATCCTCGGCAAGATGCACGACGTGATCGGTGCGCCGCGCGAGGAGCTCTCGCAGTTCGCCCCGCGCATCCAGACGATCCAGATCGACCCCTCCCAGATCGGCCTGCTGATCGGCAAGGGCGGGGAAACGATCCGCGGCCTGTCCGAGGAGTTCGACTCCCAGATCGACGTCAACGACGACGGCCAGGTGCTGATCTACTCCGCCAACGGCGAGCTCGGCGACGAGCTGGTCGAGCGGATCCGGATGATGATGAAGGAGGTCGAGGTCGGCGACGAGTACGTCGGCAAAGTGGTCAAGACCACCACCTTCGGTGCCTTCATCGAGCTCGCCAAGGGCACCGATGGGCTGCTCCACATCTCCAACGTCTCACCCGGTGCGCGCGTCGAGACCGTCGAGGACGTGCTCAACCGCGGCGACGAGGTGAGCGTGAGGGTGGTCGAGGTGGACCGCGAGCGGGGCCGCATCGGCCTGCGTCTCGCCGACGACCCGGACATCGCCGGGAAGTCGGTCGAGGAGCTGGCCGGCGTCGGCACGGGCGGGAGCGGCGGCGGTGGCGGTGGCCGCGAGGGCGGCGGACGCCGTCCCTCCAGCAACGGCCGCGACCGCGACCGTGGCCCCCGCCGCAGCGAGGGCGAACGTGGCAGCCGGGGCTCCGGCCGCCCGCGCCATGGGCGCGACCGCGGCTGACCTGCAGCCCACGGCCGCGCACGCCGAGCATCGCCTGACGACGCTCGGCTCGGGGCTGAGGATCGTCACCGAAAGGATCCCGAGCGTCCGCTCAGTGGCGCTCGGGTTCTGGATCTCCAGCGGGTCGTCCTCCGAGCTGCAGGACGAGGCCGGGATCTCCCACCTGCTCGAGCACATGCTGTTCCGCGGCACCGAGCATTTCGGCTCGGAGGAGATCGACCAGATCTTCGACGCCATGGGCGCCGAGATCAACGCGGGCACCGACAAGGAAGCCACTTCGCTGTACACCCGCGTGCTCGACGGCCACCTGCAGCGCGCCTTCGAGGTCACGAGCGAGATGATCTGGGAGCCCCGCTACGGCGAGCTCGAGGCCGAGCGGGAGGTGGTCCTGGAGGAGATCGCGATGTACGAAGACGACCCCCAGGACCTCGTCTTCGACCTCCTCGGCCGGGCCGTGTTCGGCAACCATCCGCTCGGGCGCCCGGTGATCGGCCGTGCCGAGGTGGTGGCCGCCACCACCCGCGAGCAGCTCGCCGCCTTCCACGACCGCCGCTACCGCCCGTCCACGATCGTGATCGCCGCGGCCGGGTCGGTGGATCACGACGGGCTCGTGGCCCTGGCCGAAGCTTCGCCGGCCCCCTCCACCGAGGCGGCTGCGACGCCGCCCGACGGGGCGCCGGGGCAGGAGCGCCCGGCCCCCGCCGTCCCGGTCCCGGACTTCCAGGCGCGGCTGGAGTTCCTGCAGAAGGACACCGAGCAGTATCACGTGTGCCTCGGGGGCCACGGACTCGCGCGCGAGGACGAGCGCCGCTACGCGTTGCGGGTGCTGGAAGGGATCCTCGGCGGCACCTCCTCCTCGCGCCTGTTCCAGGAGGTCCGCGAGCGCCGCGGGTTGGCCTACTCGATCTTCTCCTTCTCGAACCTCTACGCCCACGCCGGCGAGGTGGGGCTGTACGTCGGCACCCGCCCCGACAATCTCCGCGAGGCGCTGTCGGTGGTGGCCTGCGAGCTCGAGCGGCTGGTGGAGGACCCCGCCAGCGAGCAGGAGCTGGTGCGCTCGCGGGAGAACCTCAAGGGCCGGGTGGTCCTGGGGATGGAGTCCACCGGGGCCCGCATGAGCCGCCTGGGGACTTCGCTCCTGCACGGGATGCCGATCCTCGGCGTGGACGAGATGCTGGCCCGCATCGACGCCGTCGAGCTCGACGACCTGGGGGCGCTGGCCCGCGAGCTGTTCGCACCCGAGCACATGTCGGCGGTCGGCATCGGACCCGACCGCGAGCGCATGCTCGAGGCCCTAGAGCCGCTCGGGCTCGAGGCCCGGGCCGCCGGGGGCGAGGCATGATCCGCGTGGTCGTCTCCGGCGCCGAGGGCCGCATGGGCAGGACGGTGTGCGACGCGGTCACGGGCGCCGAGGACATGGAGCTCGCCGGCAGGGCGGACCCGCTGCTGGGGACGACCGTCGAGGAGCTCCTCGACGGGGCCGACGCGGTGGTCGACTTCACCACCC
>DATJOU010000003.1:0-7888 GCA_035506775.1 Solirubrobacteraceae bacterium
TCGGTGATCGTGCGCAAGGCCTACGGGGCGGGGCTGTATGCGATGGCGGGGCCGGCCTTCGCGCCCGACGGGTGCATCGCCCTGCCGAGCGCCTCGATCGCGGTGATGGGCCCCCAGGCCGCGATCAACGCCGTCTACTACAACCAGCTCCAGGCGATCGAGGACGAGCAGGAGCGGGCCGCGAAGACCGAGGAGCTGCGTGAGGCCTACGCCGAGGACATCGACATCCTGCACCTCGCCTCCGAGCTGGTGGTGGACGCCGTGGTGGAGGCGAACGCGCTGCGAGGGGAGTTGATCCGCCGCTTCGCCAACGCGGCCGGGAAGGTGAGGGACTGGCCCGAGAAGCACAACCCGGTGACGCCGGTCTGATGGGGCCCGGGCCGCTGCACTAGATTGGGCTCGCGATGGAGCCCGTGGATCTCGCCTTCGCAGGGATCGCCCGCCAGGCCGAGCTGATCCGCGACGGGGAGGTCTCCTCGGTGGAGCTCGTGGGGGTGTACCTGGAGCGGATCGCCCGCCTGGACCCGGCCCTGAACGCGTTCCGCAGCGTGCTCGACGAGCGCGTCCGGCTGGAGGCCGAACAGGCCGACGCCCGCCGGGCCGGCGGGGATCTCCGTCCGCTGCTCGGGGTGCCGATCGCGGTCAAGGACGACATCGACCTCGCGGGTGAGCCGACCAGGTGGGGCACCAACGCCAACGACCGGCCGGTCGCGCGGGACGCCGAGGTGGTGCGCCGGCTGCGGGAGGCGGGGGCGGTGATCATCGGCAAGACCAACGTCCCGGAGCTCACGATCTGGCCGTTCACCGAGACGGCCACCTGGGGGGCGACCCGCAACCCGTGGGACCTGCAGCGCAGCCCCGGAGGGTCCTCCGGCGGGAGCGGGGCGGCGGTGGCGGCGGGGCTGGTCGGAGCGGCGCTCGGCTCCGACGGCGCCGGCTCGATCCGCATCCCGGCGGCCTGGTGCGGACTGGTCGGGCTCAAGCCCCAGCGGGGACGCGTGTCCACGGCGCCCAGGCCCCGGGCCTGGCACGGCCTCAGCGTGAACGGGGTCCTGACCCGCCGGGTCGCGGACACGGCGCTGTTCCACGACGTCGCCTCGGGGACGACCGAGGTGGACCAGGACCGGGCCCCGGCGCCCGAGGGCACCTTCTCCGAGGCCGCCTCCAGACCTCCGGGCCGGCTGCGGATCGCCTACTCCTCGAAGTTTCCCCCGGGGACGATCACCAAGCTCGACCCCGACGAGCGCAAGGCCTTCGAGCAGACCGTAGAGCTGCTGCGCTCGTTCGGGCACGAGCTCGTGGAGCGCGACCCGGGGTACGGCGCCGACGGCATCCCGTCGGTGATCGTCCGTTACCTGCGCGGGATCCACGACGACCTGCAGACGCTCGAACACCCGGAGCGCACCGAACGGCGCACGCGGGGGATGGCCCGGCTCGGGGGCCTGATCCCGCCCGCCGCGCTGCAGTGGTCGCTCGCCAACGAGCGCGCGCTGGCAGGGCGGCTGAACGAGGTCTTCGACGGCCACGACGTCCTCATGACCCCGGCCACGGCCACCGTGCCCCCCCGGATCGGACAGCTCCAGGGCCGGGGGGCGGTGTGGACGTTGAACGCGGTCGCGGGCATGGTGCCCTTCAACGGGGTGTGGAACGTGACCGGCCAGCCGGCGGCCGCGGTGCCGGCCGGGTTCGGGGCCGACGGGCTGCCCCGGTCGGTCCAGCTGGTGGGACGGGAAGGGGACGAGACGACGCTGCTGGCGCTGTCGGCACAGTTGGAGGCCGAGCGGCGGTGGCAGGACGAGCGCCCGCCCGGCTTCTCGTGAGCGGCGAATCGGAGCTGCTCGGGCTCGCCGAGGAGGCCGCCCGCAGCGCCGGTGAGCTGCTGCTCGAGCGGGCCGCCCGCGGGACCGAGGCCGAGGTCCGGTCCAAGAGCACGCCGACCGACCTGGTGAGCGAGGCCGACCTCGCCTCCGAGCGGGCGATCCGGGAGCTGCTGCTCGAGCGCCGCCCCGACGACGGCTTCATCGGCGAGGAGGGCAGCAGCGAGCCGGGCTCGAGCGGCCTGAGCTGGGTGGTGGACCCGCTCGACGGGACCGTCAACTTCCTGTTCGGCATCCCCCAGTGGTGCGTGAGCGTGGCCGTCCGAGATGGGGAGGGGACGGTCGCCGGGGCGATCTACGACCCCAACCGGCGGGAGCTGTTCAGCGCCAGCAGGGGCGGCCCGGCGCGGCTCGCGGTCGACGGCGCGGAGACGATCCTGGGTGGGGCCGGCCCGTCGAGCGGCGAGGCGACCAGCCGCCACCTCGGGCACGTGGACCTCGCGAGCGCGATGGTGGCCACGGGGCTCTCGTACAGCGCCGAGGTGAGGGCCGCCCAGGGGCGGGTACTGGAGCGTGTGATCCCACGCGTGCGCGACATCCGCCGCTTCGGGAGCGCGGCCCTCGACCTGGCCTGGACCGCCCTCGGGCGCTACGACGCCTACTTCGAGCGGACGGTCAAACAGTGGGACATCGCCGCCGGGGCGCTGGTGTGCGAACGGGTGGGCCTGAGCGTGCTCGAGCTGCCGGTCCACGAGAACCTGCCGTGGGGGATCCTGGTGGGGCCGCCACAGCTGGCGGACGAGCTGCTGGAGCTGGCTGGGGGGCCCTGATGCGGCGGGTGGGATTCGAACCCACACGCCCTGTCGGACAAGGCCTTTTGAGGGCCTCGCGTCTACCGTTCCGCCACCGCCGCGCGTTCGGCCGCCGCGCCGAGCATAGCTCGGGGCGCCCCGGAGAAAGCTCAGGCCGGGAAGGGCGGAGCGGGAGCGTAAGGGTCGGCCCCCGGGGGGACCTCGCGGCGCTCGAGCTCGACGTTCCAGCCCTGGTTGAAGCCACGCATCGCGAACGCCACCAGCAGCACCTGGATGGGGGCGATCAAGAGGGTGATCACGCCCAGCAGGCTGGCGTTGAGGGCCGGCTGTTCGTAGCCGAATTTGTCGCGTGAGAACCACGCCGGTGCGGCCACCAGCGCGAAGATCGCGAGGATCACCGCGAGCCCGGCCCCGACCGGCAGGACGCCGCGGTTCCAGCGTGCGGCGAAGAAGGCCATCACGACATACACGATGATGTAGGCGATCTGGATCGGCTTGGCCCCCTCGAGCACCTTCCAGCCGCCGATGGTCACGATCAGCACCAGTGCGGCGCTCACGAGGAACAGCAGCACCACCACCGCCCGGGTCGCCTGGACTGCCGGCTTGTCGCGGTTGGGGTGGGTGATCACCACCCCCGGGTCGCGCTCTTCCTGGTCGATCGTGTCCGGCATCAGGACTTGAAGATACAGGCTACCCTCGGCTCCCACGCGGGCGTGGTGGAACTGGTAGACACGCCGGCCTTAGGAGCCGGTGGCGGAGACGCCTTGGAGGTTCGAGTCCTCTCGCCCGCACTCTCGCCCGCATTCGTGCTCAGCGCGAGGCGAAGCGCTCGTAGATGTCGGGAAGCATCGGCGCCAGCCGAGCGTACTCAGCGGCACAGTGGTGGGCGAGCTTCTCGGCCGCTCGCCTGAACGGCAACCGCATGCGGACGGCCCGCCGGTTGATCACGCGACCGAGAGCGTCACCGGCAGCCCCGCGAATGTACGGTCGTAGCACCGAACCGATCCAGAAACGACTGCGCAGCACCAGACCGTCCGATTCCTCGAGAAAGACGTGGGTCATCACACTGTGCTGAAGATGCCGCTTCGGCGATCCGGTCAAGCCCCCTACGATCGTGCCGACGTGAGGGCGCGCCAGCGCATCGCTGCAGAAGCCAAGCTCTGATGGCGACATGAAGTCGATCCTCAGCACTTCGCGTCCCATCCCGATGTCCTCGTCGGGGTAGTGGATTGCTCCCCAGTATGGCTTCGCGCGCGGAACGGCAGACGGGATGTACGTGATCCCGAAATGTGCGGGCGGATACCAGACCCGGTAGCGCCGCGGGTCCCGGCGTTGCCAGTCGAACCACCAGTCCCACATCGCGGCGCTCGTGCCGGGCATCGGGGTGCGCACCGCCACATAGCCGACGCCGTCACCCATCACGCACCATCCGGTCTCCGCACGCATCGGCGCCGGGTCGAGAAGACGGTCCTTGTCAGCGAGCGGGAGCGCCTGATGTACGGCGATCGGGCGCTGCAACGCACGCAGCACTGCATCCTCGGGTGGAGCTAAAGGTCGTTCGAAGAACTCCTGGAGAGGGTCGTGGGGAGCCATCTCGTCCTGGCTGGGTCGGGTAACGCCCCGGGTAACGCCGGGCCCGCGGCCGTCGCCCGAACGCGCCCCCGCCGCCGGAGACAGTACTAGCCCGCGAGCTTCCTGTACCGGTGGAACAGGGGCTTCCGCGTGCGGCCCGTCGGCGGCGGTTGAGCCGAAGCTCTGCCGCTTCAGGCCGCCGGCCGGGCCGCCCCGAAGCCGGTGCTCAGCCGCTGCAGCTCGTGACTTGAGATTACGCGGTCGACGAGCCCGTACTCGAGCGCCTCGGCGGCGCTGAAGAAGCGGTCGCGCTCCATGTCCCGCCGTACCTCTCCGGTCGGGCGTCCCGTGGCCTCGGAATAGACCTCGTCGATGCGCTCGCGCAGGCGCAGGATCTCCCGGGCGTGGATCTCGACGTCGGCGGACTGGCCCTGGTAGCCGCCGCTCGGCTGGTGGATGAGGATGCGGCTGTTCGGGAGCGCCATGCGCTTGCCCGGAGCGCCCCCGGCGAGCAGCAGGGAGCCCATGCTCATCGCGACGCCGAAGCAGATCGTCTGCACGTCGGGCTTGATGAAGCGCATCGTGTCGTAGATCGCCAGGCCGGCGTAGACACCGCCGCCCGGTGAGTTGATGTACAGCGAGACGTCCTTGTCGGGATCCTCGCTCTCGAGGTGCAGCAGCTGGGCCACCACGAGGTTTGCGACGTCGTCGTCGACGGGCGTACCGAGGAACACGATGCGCTCGTTCAACAGGCGGGAGTAGATGTCGAACGAGCGCTCGCCTCGGGCGCTCTGCTCGACGACCATCGGGATCAGGGTCATCGGCGGCTATCCTTTCTCTCGACAACCAATGGGTTGTCACGAGACGATAGCAACCAATCGGTTGTCAAAGGAGGTCAGAGTGAGCGGCGAGCTGTGGCCGGTCGAGCAGGTCGAGGACGAGCGCCCCCGCGTCGAGCGGGAGGTCCTGGTGGAGGCCAGCCCGGAGGAGGTGTGGGAGGCGATCGCCACCGAAGAGGGCCGGGAGCGCTGGCTGGAGGAGGAGGGTGAGCGCGAGGTGGACGTCGTGGTCGCGGAGGAGCCGGCACGCCTGGTCTGGTGGTGGGCGCCTGACGGGCCCCACGAGCAGCCGTCCCGGGTCGAGTTCCTGATCCGAGCCGTCGCCGGGGGCACGCGCGTGCTCGTCATCGAGACGGCGCCCCGCCTGCCCCTCGAGATGCTCGCCCTTCACGCCGCCGCGGTGCTCGTTTGAGCGACGCGCTCGGCGCCGTGTTCGCGGCCCTGTCGGACCCGACCCGGCGGGGCATGCTGGAGCGGCTGGTACGCGAGGGTTCGACGTCGGTGCCGGAGCTCGCCGGAGAGCTCCCGATCAGCCGCCAGGCCGTCGCCAAGCATCTCGCGAGCCTTTACGACGCAGGACTCGTGGTGCGCGCGCCCGGCGAGGGCCGCGAGGTGCGCTATCGCCTGCGCCCCCACGCGCTCGCGGGGGCGACCGCCTGGCTCGAGCGCACCGAAGACGCCTGGGATACCCGCGTGGGTCGCCTCAAGAGGGCTCTCGAGAAGCCTTCCCGCTGACGGCTCACCGTCGTGCAGCTCCGGGCGCGCTCGGCGGCGCGTCCGCGCGGGTCTGCCGGCGGGAGGCCGTAGAGGGTGCGGATGGCGTCTGCCACAGCCTGCGCGTGAGCGCGTCGCTCCTCGGCGGGGCGACGGGCGACGGAGGGTGTCGTTGTCGTGTCGTGGGTGGTGGTTGGCACGTTTCCTGTGTCGATTCGATCGCCCTCGGCCTACACCGCTGCAAGGGTTCACCCGGGCCGGAGAGGGCCACGCCCAACATGATCATCACAATGTCAATGGACTTTATCGGGATCCTGCTAGGGTCGCGCCCGTCGGCATACCTCGCCGGCGATCCACAGATCCAAGTCACCGAAAGGAAGCAAGATGATCCAGATACGTGGAACGAGCGCTCCGCGCTCGCGAATCCAGCAGCGCCTGCAGCGCACGATCGGTGCCACCGCGGTCGCGATCGGGGCGGCGATCCTCGCGCTCGCGGGCGCGGCGACGGCAGCTGCCGACCCGACGGCGCCGCCGCCGGTGACAGTCCTCACCTCGAGTCCGTTCGTCGGCAAGGGGGACTTCTTCATCACCCCCACGGGGGACACCTCGACGTATGCCAACGGCCCCGAGATCCTCGGTCCCGGCGGGAACGTGGTGTGGTTTCACCCGATCCCGGCCGGACAGACCGCCGCCGACTTCCGCCAGCAGGTCTACCGCGGTCAGCCCGTACTGACGTGGTGGCAGGGAACGGGGCTCGGCGGGGTCTCCCAGGGGACGGACTACATCTACAACGAGCGCTTCCAGCAGATCGCGAGCGTAAACGCCGGCAACGGCCTCAGCTCCGACGGGCACGAGTTCCTGATCACGCCCTGGAACACGGCCCTGATCCTCTCCTACACCACGGCCACCGCGAACCTCACCTCGATCAACGGCCCATCCGACCAGACGGTGATCGACGGGGTCGTCCAGGAGGTCGACATCCAGACCGGGAAGGTCCTGTTCCAGTGGAACAGCCAGGATCACGTTCCCTACTCGCAGAGCGAGCAGCCGCTGCCGTCCTCGGCGAGCACGCCCTGGGACTGGTTTCACATAAACGCGGTCAAGCTCGACACCGACGGCAACCTGCTGATCGACGCGCGTGATACGTGGACGACCTACAAGGTGAGCCTGCGGACGGGCAACATCATCTGGCAGCTGGGTGGCAAGGCCTCCACCTTCAAACTGCAGGCGGCGCCGGGGCAGACGCTCGACGACGCGGGTGAGATCTTCGCCTGGCAGCACGACCCCGAGGCGCTCGGCGGCGGTCTCTACAGCTGGTTCGACAACGAGTCCTCCGGCACCCCCGAGCTGTCCACCAGCCGGGCCGTGGTCGTGAGGCTGAACACACGCAACGACACGGCGACCCTGGTCGCCTCCTATGACCAGCCGGAGGGCCTCGTTGCCGCCTCGCAGGGCAACGCCCAGACCACGGCCCAGGGCAACCTCGTGGTCGGGTGGGGCGCGCTGCCCTACTTCTCGGAGTTCGGCCCCTCCGGTCAGCTCCTGTTCAACGCCCAGTTCCCGACCGGCGTGAACACCTACCGGGCCTACCTGCAGCCGTTCCCGCTCGGGTACCAGTACTACGGGAGGGCCTACTACGGGTCGCACTTCTCGCATTCGGTGGGCGGCTTCTAGCGACGAGTCGCGAGTCGCCCTTCCCGGCGGCAACCGGGGCGGTCCGCGGTCAAGCGGGTCGCCCCGGGGCCCCGGGGCCCCGGGGCCAGCCGCAGCCGCCGATTCCCCCGCCGCCGGCTGTGGGCCGCCTACAATGCCCTTCCGCCAGGGGGACTGGTGTATCGGTAACACGGTGGTCTCCAAAACCGCAACGCGAGGTTCGACTCCTCGGTCCCCCGCTCCGCCGTCGCATGTAACCCGCGCGGGGCAGCCGGACATCTAGCTGTTGACGATCGCAGTCGCTCCCCCGCCCGAAGCACCGTCCCCGAGTCCTCTCGGGCGTCGCGGGGCGGCGGCCCGCCTTGCCCGATCGCAGCACCCGAACCGCGTTCGCCGCGGCCCTGTGGGCCAGCGGCTACATCGGCCAGACGCTCTCCGCAGGGGCCGTCGGGCTGAACCTGGAGGGCAACACCCACAACTG
>DATJOU010000004.1:0-11698 GCA_035506775.1 Solirubrobacteraceae bacterium
GGGCCCATGCGTGGCAGATCTCGAGCAGGCGCGCCGGGGCCTTCGGCGTCAGCTCGACCTCGACCGCCACCGGAGCGCCACCGCCGACGACCGGCCACACGACCAGGTCCGGGCGGTGGGAGTCCCCCCATCGGGAGCGCCACGACATGCGAGCGCTCGCGAGACGCCCGCCGAGCTCGCGCTCGTCGCGTTGGAGCTCCCGCTCCCCCGAGACGATGTGCCGCGGATAGCGTCGTTCCAGGGCCACCGCGACCTCGGCGCAGACGATCTGATGGCGCGCGGAGGCGGCCGACACCCTGGTGGGCTCGGCCCCCGCGTAGCCTGCACGTGCCATGCCCGCCCGCGTCGCCGTGAACAGGGATGGGCCGTCGCGTAGCGGGCGCGCCCGCGCCAGCAGGCCCACGCCCACCGCGGCCTGTAGGCGGCCGCGGGCCGACGCCTCGCTGCAGCCGTCGTGCTCCGCCAGGGCGGGCGCGGTGACGGCCCCCAGGCGGCCGATCCAGTGCAGCAGGTCGGCCTGGTCGGTTCTCCTCTTCGGAGCGGGGTCGGCGGTCATCGTGACTCCTCTCATCGGTCGGGGACGGGCAGGATGCGGGTGATCCGCACGGGCGGGGCCTGGGTGTGGGCGAGGGGGAGCACCGCCGCCCAGCCGGTGCCGAGGCGCATCACCTCGCTCGGCTGCAGCAGCGGCTGCCTTGTCCGGGTGCGGGTACTGGCGCCCCCGCTGTGACGGCTCACACGCCACGCCGAGCGGGACCCGGCGACGCCGCAGATCAACTCGGCCGAGGCCGGCACGACCTGGCGGTGGGCGATCAGCAGGCCGAGGTTCCCGATCACCTGCTCGGCGAGCGAGTCGCCGCCCGCCCGCCGCAGATCGGCCAGCTCCTGGGTGCCGAGCACGAGGCTGATGCCGGCCGAGCGTGCACGGCCGAACAGGCGGACAACGTGCTCGGGGGCGACGGCCGAGAACTCGTCGATCAGGACGAGTGTCCTGACCGGGTCCGACTGCGAGGCGGCGACGACGGTCTGCAGGTCCTGGACGACCGCGGCGGCGAGCATCTGGCTGAGCAGCGGCCTGCTGTCCGAGCGCAGCGTGAACAACACCACCGCGCGCTCGCGGGCACAGCCCAACAGGTCGACCTCCGGGGCCGGGCCGGTCGCCGGCTCCAGCCACACTCCGGCGTCGGACTCGGAGAGCACTGCCAGTCGGTCGCGCACCCCGGCGAGGTCGCCACGCTGACGGGGCGTGAGCGAGTCCAGGTACGCGAACGAGGCCTTCACGTCCTCGGCGGGAAGCTCGCGCAGAAGCTGCTCGAGGTTCGACGGGTCGAGGTACTCGACCAGCGCGGCGAGCGTGACCTGCTCGCCCCCCAACCGCAAAGAGCGAACCTCGTGCCCCAGGTAGCGCTGGGCCTGACGCAGGTAGTGGGGCTCGGTGAACCGCTCGGAGCCGAGTGCCTTGTCGGCGACCTCGGTCTCGGAGCCGCGGGCGAGCGGGTTGTAGACGCAGGGGCCCTCGGGGGTCCACTCGAGGAACCTCCGGCCGCTGGCACGGGTGGCCGCGATCAGCTGCTCGCGCAGGGCCGCATCCCCCTTCGGGTCGATCACGACCGCGCCCATGCCGGCGGCGATCGCGGCGACCGCGATCCGCGACTGGGTGACGGTCTTGCCCGAACCGGTCGCGCCCACCACCAGCGTGTGGGTGCCGCCGGCGCCCCCGCCGAAGGGGACCGTCACCCGCCGCCAGCGCTCGTCGTGGCCGAGCAGCAGGGTGCCGGGCTGCGACGGGCGGAAGACGAGCTCGCGCGGCCCGAGGACCCGGAACCGCATCCATGCGGCCAGCGTGCGAGGCGTGCGACCGTAGAGGACGTCACCGCCGTCGACGCCGTCCTCGCCGTCGAGGTGCTGACGACGACGAACGACCCATCCCGCCAGCACGGCTCCGAGGCCGATCGGGACGGCTGCGTGGTGGAGGAGCCCGCGGCCGAGAATCGCGATCGCGACCGGGGCCACCGTCCAGCTCCAGTGGAGACGGTGTCGGCGCATCAGCCGGGCGCCGAGGAGGCCCACGACCACCGCCAGCAGGCACTCGGCGGCGACCGTGGTGAGCTGCTGGAAGGCTTCCAGCAGTTGGACGGGCGGCGGTTGAGCCGCAGGTTGGGCAGGGATGAACGAGGGCATGAGCCCTCCTTTCTGTTAGTGCCCCTCCGTTTGGAGGTGGCGTTGGAACCGGTCGGAAACCGACCGGATGGGTGGTCCGGGCGCGACGCGGGTGGCCGCGGATCAGGGCGCCCGGAAGGCGTGGAGGGGGCGCGGCGAGGCGATCGCCGTCAGGGCCCCCGAAGGTTCTCCGCCCGCCTACGGCGTGTGCCGTGGGCGGGGCGCGTGTCAGCTCAGAGTTCGACCTCGCGCGGCGGCACCCCGATCCCGCGCCTGGCGATGAGAGCCAGGACGTCGCTGTGGATCCAGGGTGTCGGTGAGCTCTTGCCCCCCTCCGGGAGCAGGCCCAGGCGGCGTCCGAGCCAGCTCGTCTCCCCACTCACGTTTTTGTGAGCGTCGTGCTTCACCCTCCCACAGCGAATCGCTATCTCGCTGAGGCTCATATCACCACGCTCGACCCGCTCGATCACGGCTTCGCGCAGTGCCCGGTTGAGCACGATCGGGCTCTCCAGTACCCGCTTCAGCTCCGCCCTCAACACGCTGACGGACACCGGCCGGCCCGCGTGGTGAGCGGGGTGGCCGTTTCCCGTGGCGGCCGACGTGAGGCTCCGAATCGGCTCATAGGCCTCGAGCACGGCGATCGCGTCACGGAGGCTGATGGGGTGGACCGGTTCACCGTGACTGCAGCGCCACCAGCGCAGCTGTCCCGGCTCGCGGGCGCTCGCCCGCGGGTGCAGCTCGAAGTGGGAACCCTCCTCCGTCGCGGCGGCGTCGTGAGTTCGGACGCTGACCCGCGCGGGCAGCACGTCCGCGAACACCGACCTGGGATCGGCGGCCTCGTTTCCGGGTGGCTCGCCGGGCGTCACATCGAAGGGATCGTCGCGGAGATCGGTGGCGCGCAGGCGGCGACAGCTCAGCGGGCCGCGTTGCAGCCGGTTCAGGTAGTCCGTGCACATGATCGACACGTTCTGGGGCGGCTCATCGGCACCCAGGTGGGCGACCAGGCGAGGGTCCTCGCCCGAGAAGGCGTCGCGGTCCACGACGAGGACCGTCGCGGAGGGGCCTCCCAATGCGATCACCTCACGCAGCCGGCGACGGCGGTCGTGGTAGCGGGTGAGGACTCGCTGGGGGGTGACGAGAGGTGGTATGGCGACGGCGGTGTGGGGTGCGACCTCGTGGCCACCGGGGGCGAGGCAGTGCGTGTGGTGGCAGTGGCATCACCGACAGGGGCGTGCTCGCCGCTCTGCTCTGGCGCGAGCGGGATCGAGAATCGGGCTCTGGAGCTGGGAACTCGACCCGGTCGGGTCGAGGAGGTCAACGACTGTCAGACGTGAGGAAAAGGCGAGTTGGGAGGGTGTGACGCTACGCGCAGCCGGCGACGCGCCACGCCAGCGCCACGCCTGGCGGCTCGCACGACAGCGCAGTCGCCCCGATCAACCGCGTGAAACCGGCCTCACGACGCGGATCGTGTCGCGGCCGCCACGCAGCCGGGAATCGACTACCGAGGAGGCCGACGGCAGAGGCGGCCGCACTCGGGACGGGGCGACTGCACGAGCGGTGAGGGCGGCGGCGCGATCGCGGGAGCCAACTGCGCGAGCGGGATCGCGCCAGCACGCCGGAGATTCGAGGCGGCTCGGGGGCGCGCGATCAGTCGCGGTTTCGTTCCACGTCCCGCCCCTTCCTCTGGAGGCCGCGACCGATGGCCCCGAACAGGACGGTGAGGACGACGCACACGATGATCAGCCACAGGAACCAGGGCATCGATCGAATTGTCCCACCCTGCGCCGAGGTGTGCGTGCGCCGCGTGGAGGGGCGCAACTTCTCGGGCACGAGAATCGTTCTTGTGGCGAGGAGCCTGTTTGGAGTCAAGGACAGACCGGGGGAAGAGATGACGATGTTTCGCGTGCCTGATGTGTGGCGCCGGCCGATCGCGCTGATCATCGCTGCGATCGCCGCGAGTGACGTCGCGTATCGGTTGCTGTTGCGGGCGCCGATCCGGCGCGGCCTCGGAATCGGCGACTGACGACCAGCCGGCCGCCGGGTCCACGCGTCTGGGGGTTCCCGGTCCGCGCTCCCGTGTGGCGTCTCACAGCCGGCACGGGGGTCGGACCGGGTTAGGTGCCGCTACTGGCCGCCACTCTCGTGCTCGCCCTGGCCGGGGTGGCTTCGGTGGCCGTCGCTGTCAGCCGGGTGAGCGCACGCCGGAGACGGCGCTACACGCGGATGCGGATCGAGCCCTATCGGGCCGACCACGGCCACGAGGAGGCGCTGCGAAGGATGCTCGAGTCGCTCCACCTCGGTCTGTTGCGACCGGGGTGGGCGCGTCTGGTGACGGGGCAGCCGTCTGTTTCCCTGGAGGTCCACCACGGAGACGGCGGGTCCGCTCGCGGGGGCTGGTTCGGCGTGAGCTTCCCGTCGGGATCGGAGGACAGCGTCGAGGCGGTGCTCCGGACCGCCTATCCGAACTGCCGTCTGAGGCGGCTCGAGGGCAGCTTCGATCCCCCGCCCGTGGTTGTGAGGTTGCGCAAGCGGCACCTGTTCATCAGGAGGGCGAAGGTACTCGAGCGGTTCGAGCAGCCGCGCGAGTTGCCGGTGGACCGGCTGCTGACGGTGATGGGGAGCGTTCAAGGACCGTCGCTCGTTCAGCTCGCGTTGACGCCGGCCCCGGATGTGTACCGGGGCCTGGCAAAGCAGCTGCACGTCCTGCGACAGGACCGTGCCGGGGCCCGTGAACAGGGCGGTGGGCGTCCCGGGATGGCAGACGACGCGGAGCTCCGGGGCGGGCTCGACCTCGTTCACGTGCCGTTGTTCTTCCTGGAGCTGAGAGTCGCGTCCACGAGCAGGGGAGCGTGTCGGCGGATCGCCTCGGAGCTGCAGGTGGGGGCAGCCGAGAATCGACTCGTGGCGCGCAGGTCGGGGCGGCTGGGAGATCCGGGGAGTCGCCTCGCCATGCGGGTGCGGCGGGGCGAGGGGAGTCCCCTCCCCTCCCCGTGGCGAGGGGTGTTCGCCGCCGGTGAGATCGCGTGCCTGTGGCAGCTGCCGAGCTGCGAGTACTCGGTCGTTCCGGTACTGCGCGGGAGCGTCCCGGTGGCGCCGGCTCCTCCGGGAATCCACCGCCCCTCCCGTGGAGGCGGAGTGCTCCACGACGAATACGGCCCGGTGTCGATCGAGTGCAGGCTGCGAAAGCAGAACACGGCCGTGCCGGGAACCGTCGAGCAGGGCAAGACCAGCTACCTGGTGGCGACGATCGCCGAGGACCTCGAACGCAAGCGTTGCGCCGTGATCCTGTTCGACCCGAAGGGGGACGCCGCCGACGCCGCCGTCAGCCTGGTTGAGCCGTCGAGGACGTGTACGGTGCTCGACCTCGCCCGCCCCACGTGCGGGTTCAACCCGCTCGCGGTCGACGCTCCCGCGGACGTGATCGCGGACTACGTCGTCGGGGCACTCAAGAACCTCTTCTCGGATGCCGACATCCGGGCATCGTCGGACAGGTACCTGCGCAACGCGGTGATCGCCGTGCTCGCCTACGACCGTCGCTCCACGCTGTGGGATGCCGCGAGGTTGCTGTCGGTCGGGGAGGAGGGGTACGCGTTCCGCAAGCGGGTCGCGGCGGCCGTGAGGATGCTTCCCGAGTTCAGCGAGATCAGCGCCTTCTTCACGGCCGAGATGGGAGCCCAGCTCGCTGACGCGAGGAGCATGACCACCGCCAAGCTCGACGCGCCGGTGAACAAGCTGGCGCGGTTGCTGAACTCGCCGTCGATCAAGAGGGTGCTCCTCAACGAGTCCCTGCTGGTCGACTTCGACCGCGTGATCGCCGGAGCCCAGGTACTAGTCGTCAAGGGGGCGCTCGGAGCGATGGGAGCCGGCAACACCTCGGTGTTGATGCAGCTGCTGGTGGGGATGCTCGACGCCGCGCTGGCACGCCAGCAGGACCTCGTTCCCTCGGACGAGCGGGTCGCGGTGGCGCTGAAGGTCGACGAGGCGCCGCTGGTGCTGAACCGGGGATTCGCCGAGACGATGGCGCTCAAGCGCTCGGCGGGGCTCGAGACGGTGGCCTGCTGGCAGACGGACGCGCAATGGTCGGACCCGTCGGTCCGTGACCAGCTCGACGCCCTGTTCGCCCACCGGGTGTACTTCGCGACGGCCTCCATCAGCGACGCGAGGTCGGCTGCGTCGTTGACGATGAGCGAGTTCTCCGACACGGTTCGCCCGGGGATCGGGGGGCTCTCGACGCTCGGTCGCCCCGATGTGCGACTGCACCTGCCCAAGCACCACGCGATCGCCAGCTGGAGCACCGCCGGTGGTCGCCAGGCTGCGTTCGTCGGGCGAACCATCCCGTTGCAGGTGGACCCGTCGCGGATCGCGCTCCACGCCGCGGGGCAGCACGCGCGGGGAGCCAGACACCTGACCGACCTGCGCCGCGGCCATTGGGATCGGCGGGAACCCGGGCACCCCGCGTCCCGGCCCGCGGCGCCCGGCTCCGACGGTGCGCTCCCTCCGGAGCCGCCCCTCGTCGGGACAGCAGCGACCAGCTACCGCGAGCTGGTCGAGATCGACAGCGCGCACAGCGTGAGGTGGGGTCGTCGCGTGAGTCCCCTCGCCGGTTTCGAGCCGGAGCGGCTGGACCTCGAGATGCTCGCGCTGGTCGGCGAGCTGGGACACGTGTTGAGCAGCCAGATGCACCGCTGGTTCAACCCCGAGCGGGCGCCGACGACGACCCAGCGCCGGCTCAAGCGCCTCTCCGACGCGGGCCTCGTCGAGCGTCTCCAGTTCCATCGCCGCGACGGCGGAGGGGCACCGATGTGCTACCGCCTGAGCGCCGCCGGGCGAACGCTGTTGGGCACCGCGGACGGCATCGGAGAAGGTCTCGGCGCCGACGTGAACGGAGGTGCTGCGGGCGCGAAGCGCGATCACCGCACGGGAATCAGGGAACTGAGAGCAGTGCGTCGGGACGTCCACGTGGCGGGTTGGGCGCTGGCGGCGATGCGCTCGATGGGCCTGGCAACAGCTGATGTCCGCGGCCGCTCCAGATCGGGCATGAGCCCTCCGGCCGTGCGGGGCGGGACCGGGAGGTTCTACGGCCCGGACGACCTGCGTCTGCCGGGCGGGCGGGTCCCGCACGAGTTCCTCTCGAGCCGCGGCCGCTCGGCCCAGGAGGGGAGGTCGGAGGTCGAGCAGTTCGAGACCGTGCGTCCCGACGCCGTGGTGAGGGCGGCCGGCGTCGACATCTTCATCGAGCTCGACGACCGGGTCCCGCGAGGAGCAGACGCCGCCAAGCTAGAGCGGTACGACCACTTCCTCACCGGCTGGTCACTGCACACCAAGCGCTACGGAGACCCTGGTGAGGCAGTAGCCGAGATCGTCTTCGTGTGCCGGGACCGGGCCCGAGCCAGGGAGTGCGCGCGCGCCGCCGACCACGTCCTGAGCGCCGCCCGGGCCTACGCCGGCGAGTACCCCTTCGACTGGGACTACAGCGGACGTCGGAACGTCGCCTACGTGGCCGAGCGGGACATGCACGAGGGTCACCGGATCGCCTACGGGGTTCCCGACCTGCCTCCGTCGGTGCGGGTCACCGGGGCGGGCGCCGACGAACGGAGCCGCGGCGCGACCGCTCTAGCGAAACAGCTCCCGCTCACAGGCGCCCACACAGCGTCCTAGCGCCCGCCAACGGGAGACCGGCTCGGGCACGATGTGCCGGTCGATGCGAGGTCGCCATCGGAAATCTTCCCCGGAGATTCGACGAACGCCGCCGACGGGCCGAGGATCTGGGCGTAGGGTCGGCCACGGCAGATCCCTAGCAGTGACAACGGCCCGGCGTGACCCCTCCCGCCGGGCCGTTGCGCAGTCGTGAGACGGCGGGGCGCAGCACGACGCCCCGCCATCCCCAATCCCGGCCCTACCGGAGCGTCACCATCTCGACCCGGCGGGACTTCCCTTTCCCGAGGGTGAGCCTGTAACGACCGGCCGAGAGCTTGCGGCGCGCCGAGAGCCGCAGACTCGCCCGTCCGCCGGCGATCCTTGCCACGCCGGTCGCATACACGACGCCATGGCGTGACAGCATCGCGTGCCTCGAAGCGGCAGTGGCCGTGAACTTCACAGTGCCCGACACAAGCTTCGTCTTGCAGCTTTTCACGGTTTTGCCGTTCTTTTTGGTCGTGGTACAGGTAACTACCTCGACCTTGCCGGGTTCACCGGCGGGGCCTTGTGCACCGGCCGGCCCCTGAGCGCCCTGGGCGCCCTGCGCACCTTGGGATCCGGTCGCACCGGTTTCGCCGTTCACGCCCTGAGGTCCCGCCGATCCTGCGGGACCAGTAGCGCCAGTGGGACCTTCAATCGATTCGCCTTCTGGGCCTTCATTGCCCGTCGGACCCGCCGGACCGGTAGCACCTGCGGTTCCGGTTGCGCCCGTTACGCCTTTTTCGCCCGAGGCGCCAGTCACGCCGGTCGCACCCGTTTCACCGGTCGCCCCGGTTTCGCCGGTGGCACCTGTAGCGCCCGTGGCGCCGGTTTCACCCGTCGGTCCGACTTCATCGTTTTCGCCCGTGGCACCCGTAGCACCAGTAGCGCCCGTTTCACCGGTCAGGCCTTTTTCGCCCGTAGCGCCGGTGGCACCCGTCGCGCCTGTTTCACCTGTTGCGCCGGTAGGACCCGTCGGGCCGACTTCATCGTTTTCGCCTGTGGCGCCGGTAGCACCGGTTGCGCCCGTTTCACCGGTCGGGCCTTTTTCGCCTGTGGCGCCCGTCGGACCGGTTTCGCCGTTCACGCCGTTTTCACCGGTCGCGCCTGTTGCCCCGGTCGGACCCGTTTCGCCATCCAGGCCATTTTCACCCGTCGCACCAGTAGCTCCCGTAGCGCCAGTCGGGCCACTTTCGCCGTTCAGGCCGTTTTCACCGGTAGCGCCAGTCGCACCCGTCGCACCGGTCGGACCCGTTTCGCCGTTCAGGCCATTTTCACCGGTCGCACCGGTCGCACCCGTCGCACCGGCAGGGCCGGTTTCGCCGTTGAGGCCGTTTTCACCCGTGGCGCCCGTTGCGCCAGTCGGACCCATTTCGCCATTCAGGCCGTTTTCACCCGTGGCACCCGTTGCGCCAGTCGGACCCATTTCGCCATTCAGGCCATTTTCACCCGTGGCACCCGTAGCGCCGGTCGGACCCGTTTCGCCATTCAGGCCATTTTCACCGGTAGCTCCTGTCGCGCCCGTCGCGCCCGTCGCGCCTTCTTTGCCGGTCGCGCCCGTTTCACCCTGTTTCCCTTCCTTGGGTTCCTTTACGAACACGGCGATCACTTCGCTCATTTCGGGGAGCGTTATTTCGCAGTAGACCAGGCTCCCGAAGCAGCCGATCCAGCCGAGGAATTCGTAGCCTTCTTCGGGTTCCTCTTTCAGGCGGACTTTTTCTCCTTCTTCGAAGAGGACCGAGCATGTATTGGGACAGGAGACGCCGGAGGGTTCCGATTCAACCATTCCCTTTCCCCAGATGTTCACGTTCAGGCGCGTCGGAGCCGCTTGTGCGGACGAGCTCCATACCGCAAGCAGCAGCAGCGCGCCCATGATTAGCGACCCGATCAGGGCCCGCCTACGAACGGCCATCGATTACCTCCTCAGATTGCGTATTCCGACGCGTCGGAGGAACCAACGGCGATGCACCCCGACTGCGCATACCCACCGGCAGCATGTGGCTGGGAATCTTTGCCGCACCGTCGGACGGTGTTTTCTACGCGTAGACCGGACGGGCCGGTCGAGCCGGCGGAGCCCGCGTTTCGCGCCGCAACCACGGCACCAGGCTGCGGCCCGGCGGGGGCGCCAGCCAACGGCGAGCCGCTGCGGATCTCGCCTCGGTGTCTCTCAGATGAGGCCGTCCCTAAACGACGAAACGCCCCGCAAACATGGGGCGAAACCAAGTACCGCTACCGGGATTCGAACCCGGGTTTCCGCCATGAGAGGGCGGCGTCCTAGTCCCCTGGACGATAGCGGCGAGTAGGCGCAGGCTAGCAAAGCGATCTCCGGAAGGGCCTCGGCGCGGGCCCCGCGAAACGGTGCTCCGAGGGCCTTTTGCGGGGGGCGAACCGGGGCCTGCGTGCGGTATCGTCGGCGGCCCGACCAGCACGCGGATGTGGCGGAATTGGTAGACGCGCACGGTTCAGGTCCGTGTCTGGGCAACCAGGTGGAGGTTCGAGTCCTCTCATCCGCATCGTTCGGCCCCGGCGAACGCCCGGCGGAGGTCGCGTCGGCGGGGGTCGTGAGGTGAGCCCTACGTCGGGTCCGTCCGTCGTGACGGTCGAGGAGGTGGAGTCGGTGGCGAGGCTGCTGGACGCCTTCAACCGCGAGTACGGGACCCCCACCCCGGGCGTCCCGATCCTCGCCGAAAGGCTCACGAGGCTGCTGGCGGGAGCCGAGACGATCGCCCTTCTCGGGGGCGACCCGCCCGTGGGAGTCGCCCTGGTCACGCTGCGACCGAACGTCTGGTTCGAGGGCCCGGTGGCCCTGCTGGATGAGCTCTACGTGGTCCCCGAGCAGCGCGGGCGTGGACTCGGGTCGGGGTTGCTGGCGGCCGCCGAGGAGGCGGCCCGCGGGCGGGGGGCCGAGTTGATGGAGGTCAACGTCGACGGCGAGGACACAGACGCCCGCCGCTTCTACGAGCGCCACGGATACCTCAACGTCGATCCGGGGCAGGCCGAGCCGCAGCTCTACTACCACCGGGAGCTCGGCCCCGATGGTCAGCGACCGCAGTGATGACGGGCGCCGTCGGGCTCCCCGGCGCCCCCGGCGAGGGGCGGGGGTTCGCTCTCCCGGCGGGCCTCGCGATCCTGCGAGCACCTCGCGAGAGCGTCCTCCACCGACTCGTGCACCGGGATCACCTTCGGCAGGCCCACGATCGCCGCCAGACGGCTCAGGGGCGAGTCCCCGGAGATCACGACCTGCAGGCCCCCCCGCCGCTGGTGCAACCGCTCGTTGAGCCGGAAGACCATGTCGAGCGCGGCGCTGTCGAGGTAGCGGGTGTCGCGGAGGTCGAGCACGAGGCAGTCGCCGTCGGGCGCGAGGCTCTCGACCAGCTCCCGCTCGACCTGGGAGGCGTTTGCGGCGTCGATGTCCCCCTCCGGTCGTGCCACCCGGACCCCATCGATCCGCTCGACCGGAACGCCGCTCACGGCTCGCCCACGTCGAGTCGCCTCACGAGCGTCACCGTCGTCCCACGCTCGTCGTGGTCAAGCTCGACGGAGTCCATCAGCCCCTGCATTATCGCCAGACCCCTCCCCCTGCCGTTCGAGCGCGACTCCCGCCAGCGGCCTTCGTCGCGGACGGTGACCCGAACCTCGCTCCCACGGCGCTCACAACGTACCTCGAAGCTCGCCCGCCGGGCACCGTAGGCGTGCTCGATCGCGTTGGCGGCGGCCTCCGAGGTCGCCAGCGCGATGTCGAACAGGTCGTTCTCGCTGGCGCCCACGTCCGCCAGCCAGCGCCCGAGCGTGCGCCTGAGCCCCACCAGGACCCCGGGTTCGGCGTCGAGTGTGAGTTCGACCACCGCCCCCAGCGGCATCG
>DATJOU010000005.1:0-3244 GCA_035506775.1 Solirubrobacteraceae bacterium
TCGTGCTGACGTGCAGCGCCCCGCTGCCGGTGACGAGGATCTTGGCGAGCGCCGCCGACTGTTTGTCGCCCGCCCGGATCTGGGCTTCGACGTCGCCCGAGCCGATCGCGATCGCCGGTTCGCCCGCTTCCTTGGCGCCGCGAAGCTCGGCTTCCAGCCAGGCGAGCTGGGCTTCGCTCATTTCGGGCTGGGTCTCGTCGAGCACGATCACGCGCACCTGCCCGCCCGTGCCCCGCGAGCTGAACGCGTAGTAGGCACCCTCACAGCCGAGCGTCGCGAGGCACGCCTGCGACTGGCCGTTGCCTTCCACCAGCGGCTGCTGGGGGAAGGAGGCGAAGGCGGCCTCGAAGCTGGCCTCGGTTCCTTCTGACTCCGGCCGCCCGTCGAGGTCCGGCGGACTGGGAACCGCGTAGGAGGGCAGCTGCTGCCCGGCGAACGGGCCGGAGGGGTAGGCGCCGGAGGCGAGGATCTGGGCGGTGCGTCCCAGCTCGTCGCCGAACGGGATCGGGATCTGGCGGTGACCCTCGACCCGGCCTTCGGTGACGCTCGGGCCCGTGTACAGAAAGGCCCGGGCACCAGCGGTCGCAGCCAGTGAGACGGCCGCGCCCAGCCACACCTGCGGGCCGACGTGGGCGAGCGCCCGTTCGGCACACGGGTCGTAGCATTCCGCGTCGCCTCCGATCGCGAACGTCGCCCAGCCGCGCGAGGGCACGGAGGCCGGCTGCTCGCCGTCGGGGTTGACGCCGGTTTCCCCGTAGCGCTCGACATCGGCCGTCTGCAGCACTTCTTCGCCCAGCTGGCCGCCGACGGTCCACCCGTGGCTGCCCGTGGGGTCCACCATCATCGCCAGCACTGGGTCGGGCGTGTAGGGGAGGTCCTGGTATTCGTAGTTGCCGGGGGGCGGGACGCCGATGTCCACTTCGTGGCGCTGGTCGGACCAGCCCGAGGCCGTCTGGCGCAGGAGCGCACCCCCTTCCGGCCCTCCCGACGGCTCGATCGGCGACTGGAAGTTGCCCGGTGATCCTGGAGGGACTTCGTTTTCCACGATCGTGCTGACGTGCAGCGCCCCGCTGCCGGTGACGAGCGCGCGCAGGGCACCGTTTTCCCTGAACAGCGCGAGCGAGCCGGCACTGAGGCCCGGCAGCGGCGTGGCGCCCCACGGAGCCCCCGGTCCTTCGCGCTCGATCACCTCGGGGCCGGCGGTCGCGGAGGTGGCGAACGCGGCCCCCCCGTCGGGCAGCCCGGCGACCGAGACGGGCTCGCTGCCGGCGGCCTGCATCAGGGCGCCGGCTTCGGCGTCCACGTGCCAGCCGTCGCCGCTGTTGACGAGCAGGCCGCTCGTGTAGAGGCCCTTGCGGGCGTTCACCTGCTTGACGAACGGCACGAGCGCTTCGGATCCGGCGAACGCGATCCCGATGAAGGCGGCACCCTGGGCTTCTTCGGGGAGCGCCGTTTCTTCGGTCCAGCTCTTTCCGTAGCGGAGGATCACGCCGCCCCTGCCCACGGCTGTCGTGCCCACCGCGTAACCGCGGGAGGGTTCGTTCGGGTCGAAGGCGACCCCGACCAGGTTGTCGCGGAAGTTGAGTGGCCTCGCCGGGTCCGGTTCCCACAGGCCCGTTTCCCCGCGCCACAGCCACATCTGTCCTTCGTCGCCGACCGCGTAGGCGCGCGACGGACGCGGCCAGGCGACCGCCCGCAGGTTGGGCCGCTCGACGGTCTGGCCGGGCCCGAAGAGGCTTTCGGGGAGCCATCCCTGGCCCGGCTTGTAACGCAGCACGGCGCCCAGGCCGCCGACCGCGAGGGCTTCGCTGGTGAGTGCCCCGACGGGCTGTTCCGGCGCCGGGGCGATCGCCTGCAGGTCGCGGCGGAACGACACCGGCCACGGCCTCAGCTGGCTGGCCGCGGGCGCCGCCGTGAGATGCACCGCCGCGCTGTTGCGGCCCAGCCATCCCTCGGTCGGGCTCGAGAAGGCGGCGCCGAGACCGGCGCCGGGGTTCGAGCCGCTTCCGGCGCCTCCGCCGAGCGACAGCACTTCCACGAACGACGTGCCTTCCAGGCGCAGGCTGAGGCCGTTCGGGAGCCCGCTCACGACGCGGCTCCCGTAGGGACCGCCGCCGGCCCACGCGATGCTGCGGCCTTCCTGGTTGGGAATCGGCTGTGGCAGCGTGTAGGAGCACGCACTGGGGGTCGCCGGCGGTGCCATGCACCAGCTCGCCTGGAGCGTGCCCCCGGCCGTGCCCTGGGGCGAGAAGTACAGGCTCGTCGAGGCGTCGGCTCCTGCCAGGTCGCCGCGCACGCCGTCGATCCACACGCCCTGGCCAGTAACGGTCAGCACCTGCCCTTCGACCGTCGGCGGCTCCCCGGAGCCCGGGACTTCGAACGGCACCTGGCCTCCTTCGGCGAGCGGCACGTACAGCGGATGCGCTTCGCCGTCCCCGCCGCCGGGCTGCAGTTCCACGGGCACCCACTTCCACGCGTTCCCTTCCTGGACACGACGGAACAGCGCCACGGCCCCCGAGGGGTATCCCCCGCCCGCGGCCAGCTGCCCGAGCAGCCACGCGTCGTCGGGCGAGGAGGCTGCGATTGCGAGCACGCGGAACGAGCTCGCGCTCGGGGACGGGATTTCGATCGGCTCGCTGGTCCAGGCCGTGCCGTCCCAGTGCAGCACCCGGTGCTCCACTTCGCCGCCTTCGGTGCGGACCGGGACCACCAGCGCCCCCGCCCCCCCTCCGGGTTCGTCGAGCGCCGCCAGCAGCGGTGCCCGCTCGGTGGAGAACAGCGCTTCGCCTTTGGCCAGCACCGGCGGGGAGGTTGTTTCCGCGCCTTCTCCTTCTTCGCCTTCGCCTTTGACCCCTTCTTCGCCTTCGGCGGGGACCGGCGTGGTGGCGGTGAAGGCTCCGCCCGGGTTGCGCACGATGGCGAGCTGCTGTTTGGCGATCGTCCCGAGCATCGCGCCGGAGCCGTGCGGGTTGATCTGGCCGGCGCGCAGCTTGTCCGGGGCGAGCGCGAAGCCGGCGGGGAGCGCGGGTCCGCGCACCCACCCCTGCTGGGCGGTGTAGCGGACCAGCACGTTGTAGAGCTGGGCGTCGCCTTCGACGCCCAGGCCCCAGGTCTCGTCGCTGCCGGGCGCACCTGCTTCTTCGGGGCTCGAGCCGATCATCAGCACCGCGTGGGCCGGTAGCGAGTCGTCGGTCTGGGCCGTCGGCGGAGGGGCCGCGAAGGACGCGCGGGAGCTTCCGCCGCT
>DATJOU010000006.1:0-12697 GCA_035506775.1 Solirubrobacteraceae bacterium
CGGGTGCACGTACAAGCGCGCCCGCTGCAGCACAGGCAACGGATCTCCCGCCACGATCGTCACGCGCGGGTCGCGACGGCGGGCAGACTCGAGGTAGCGGCGCATCGAGCGGGTGCCCCAGCCGCCGACCAGCACGAGGCGCAGGTCGCTGTGCGCAAGGCGCGCGACCGCGTCGATCAGCAACGGAACCCCCTTGGCCACCAGCAGGCCGCCGACGTAGACGACGTCGAAGGTGGGCGAGGCGTCCTGCTCTCCCGACCGGGGTGGGACGTAGCGGGGGTGGGGCGTGAGGGGGAATCGCACCAGGCGGGCCTCGTCGTGGCCCTCGCGCAGAAAGGACTCGCGGACGTACGGCGTCGAGACCAGGATGCGGTCGGCGCGCCGGTACTCCTCGAGGTGGCGGCGCACCAGGTGCGAGACCCACGGGCGCTCGATCGGGTACTGGCTATGGGCGAGCTGGTGGCTGGCGAGCACCTGCCGGACGTGGGAGGTCGCGGAGACGAGCATCCCCGAGGAGAACCCCGCGCGGGGTGCCCTCCGTAGCTGCGCCACCGCCGTGCCGTTGAAGGCGAGCAGGTGGTCGGCGGCGGGCAGGCGGCGTGCGGCGGCGCTGTCGAAGTCGACGCTCGTGGCCCACATCCGCCAGGCGCGCGAGGAGCGTGCCAGCGGGGCCGCCAGCGACGACCGCCAACCCGCCTGGAGCTCGACGTCCCCGCTGCGCCCGGCCACCTCCGCCGAAGGACGCCGGATGCACGCGTTCGGACGCTCTCCACGCTCGAGTGCGTCGAGGATCTCCCGCAGGTGCCGGCCGAGGCCGCCGCCGTCGAGCGGGGCGGGGCAGGAAACGACCGCACGGCCCTCGGGGAGCGCGGCGATCTGATCGCGGTGGGCGTCCGCGCGCCAGCGCTCGTCGAGCGGGGCTGGCGCGTCAGACGCGCTCAGCTCACTCGACGCGGTCATAGCCCCAGAGGGTAACCAGGTCGCGATCGAGGTATTCGCCGAGGCTTCGCACCTCTCCCTCGAGGTTGCGCCGCAGCTCGCACATCAGGCGCTCGTCGGGTTCCGGCGGGCTCTCATACAGCGCCCGCCGCGCGGCCCGGCCCACCAGCCTGCGCGCCCGCCCGCCGAGGGTCGGTGGGGCCTCCCCGGAGCGCTGGGGCGCGTTGGCGCCGCCCCCGAGACGGTGGCGGAAGGCATCGAGGCGCAGCGAGCGGACCGCCACGCTGGGGTTGGCCTCCACGGCCGGGAGCTCGGCGTCCGGATCGACCCCGAGGAACCGCAGCACCGTTCGGACAGTGCCGGCGTTGTCGGTGCGGAAGTCGTCGTAGATCAGCACCAGCACCTGCTCCCGCGGGAAGACGGCGTGGTAGCGGCGCAACTGCTCGAGGTAGCGGACGCGCTCGGAGTAGAACAGCGCCTGCGGGCGATAGCAGCTCGCCGGGATCGCCCTGCCCGCTCGGCGCTCGCTCTCGAGCGCCAGCGCCTGCGCCAGGTCCTTGTGGTCCTCGAGCCGGTTCTGGACGAGCTGCAGGTGGAGCGAGTGCAGGAAGCTCGCCGGCTCGCGCAGGATCGCGATGATGCGCGCGTCGGGCACGGCGCGTGCGATCGCAGCGGCCGCCTCGCGCGAGTACAGGTACAGAGAGGATGCCTCGCCCGCGATCTGGCTCGGCAGCGCCGGCGCGAACAGGGGCAGGTACTCCGCGAGCGTTTCGGGCTCCGGGACGGGCTGCTTGACCCGCGGGCGCAGGTCCGCCGCGAAGTAGCTCGGCTCCTTGAAGTCGGGCAGGAACAGCTGGGGATGGCGCTTGAGCATCTCGTAGAGGGCGGTGGTGCCGCTCTTGGAATGGCCGACGATGAAGAAGCCGGGCAGGCGCGCCCGCGTGCCGATCGCGCTTGGCTCAGCCGAGGTCGTCATAGCCCCACAGGGCGACGAGGTCGCGCTGCAGGTACTCGCTCAGCGCGACGACCTCCGGCTTGAAGCGCCGGCGCAGCTCCGCCATGAACTCCTCGTCGGGGGCGGGGGGCTCCGAGAACACCGCCCGCGGGACGAGTGGGTAGAAGAAGCGTTCACGGAGGGTGCGGGTGGTCAGCGTCTTGCCGACCGTCCGCAGCCCCCACCACAGCGGGTCCCGCCCCTGCCTGAGCTGGCGCCGCCACCCCTCCACGCGCTCGCGGGCGGCGATCGTGGGGTTGGCCTCGACGGGCTCGATCGGCACCTCCTCGACCCCGAGGAAGCGCTCGACGCGTGCCAGCGTCCCGGCGTTGTCATCGCGGAAGTCGTCGTAGATCAGCACCAGCACCTGCTCGGCGGCGAACACGTCGCGGTACCGACGCAGCTGCTCCACGTAGCGCACACGGTCGGAGTAGATGAGGGCCTGCGGCCAGTAGGAGCGGCTCGGGATGTGCTTGTTTTCGAGCCTCGCCTGGTCGAGTTCGACCGCCTCGCGGAAGTCGAACACGGCCTCGTGGCGGTTCTGCAGGAGCTGCAGGTGAAGGGATCGCAGGAAGCTGGCCGGCTCGCGGATGATGGCGATGATGCGGGCGTCCGGGCGCACGGCGGCGATGCGTCCCGGGGCCGAGCGGGACCACAGGTAGGAGGAGGACGCCTCCCCGCGCAACTGCCCCGACAGGGCGCCCTCGAACAACGACAGGTAGTCGTCCTCGCTGGTCGCGACCCGGCCGGTGAAGCTGATGTCGCGCCGACCCGAGCGCTGCGGGTTGGGGTTGTCCTGGGCGAAGTACCACGGCTCCTTGCCGGCCCCGCCTTTGTACTCCGGCATGAACACCTGGGGGTGGCGACGGAGCATCTCGTACAGCGCCGTGGTGCCCGACTTGGCGTGCCCGACGATGAAGAAATCGGGCATCCGCGGGTCGATCGCGGAGGGCGTCGAGGAGCGTGTCGCGGAGGCACTCATCGCGAGCTGAGTGTAACCGGCGCGGTGTGCCCTCCTGTCAGTCTACGCCGTGCGTTCGGGCCTCCAGTGACCACACGACCTCGGCCGTGTAGAAGGCCCCCGCCGCGAGCGTCTCGCGTGCTGCCAGGCCGAGGCTGAGCTCGTAGCAGCCGATCGCCCGCAGCTTCACGGCGGCGGTGTCGGCGTCGAGCCGGGCGACCCGCCCGTCGCGCAGCGGCGGCATCCCGGGCACCCCGCCGAGGAACGCCTGCCAGTAGGCGTCCACGTCCCCCGAGCCGTGGGGGCCGTCCGCCCGCACCCACGAGGGCCAGCCGTGTGCGACGCAGTAGGGCAGCTCCGCGTACAGGCCGACGGGCATCCCGCGCTCCAGCAGCCCCAGCGCGTACCGGCGTGCGAGCACGTGGTCCACGTGGCCGCCGATGCCGGCGGGCGCGTAGACACGGGAGGCCCGCGGCACGGAGTCCACGAGCGCCCGCCTCACGTCCTCCGGGGTGACGCTGTCGGGCCCCTCGCGCTGCTGTATCTGGGGAAGCTCGAGGTTGTGGGCCCGGCGTCCGGCGAGCGCCAGCGCACGGGCGTCCTCCTCCAGCCTCCCCTGTGCCCGCTCGCGTGAGTCGCGTAGCCCCGCGAAGGCCTCCCACGGACCCCTTCGGCCCGGCGGGGGAAGGGCGGCGAACACGTTCGCGACGTTCAGCTCGCCGGGTTCGGCCAGCACGCTCCAGCAGCTCAGCGCGGCGTCGTCCCAGTGAGGTGAGAGCACCAGCGCCGGGGCCCCGGGGTCGAACTCCACGTCGGCGCCGGCGCCCGCGGAGGTCCGCTCGACGAGGCCGCGGGAGCGCCTCACGACCTTTGCGGACACGCTGCGCAAACGGCGTTTCGGAGGGGTCGTCATGCGCGGCTGCGCGGCAGTATATGTGCGTTTTTGGCACAACCCCATTGGTAGACTCGGCCGGGGCGATGAGCACGGCCGCGGACTTCCACTCCGATCCCCCCGCCGTGCAGGGGAGGGTGCCGGACTTCTTCATCGTCGGGCACCACAAGAGCGGCACGACGGCCCTCTACGAGATGCTGAGCCAGCATCCACAGGTGTTCATGTCCGACATCAAGGAGCCACGCTTCCTGGCAGCGGACATGCGTCCCCGTTTCACACCGCCGCGCGGCCGGCGGCTGCCCGCGACGCTAGAGGAGTACCTGTCACTGTTCTCGGCCGCGGCTCCCGGGCAGCGAGCCGGGGAGGCCTCGCCGTCGTACCTCTTCTCCCACACCGCCGCCGCGGAAATCGCCCGCCTGCAGCCGGACGCCCGCATCATCGCGATCCTCCGCGAGCCCGCCTCGTTCCTGTACTCGCTTCACCTCCAGCTGCTGCGCAGCCACGTCGAGTCCGAGAAGGACCTCCTGAAGGCGATCGCGCTCGAGGATGTCCGTCGTGAAGGGCGCCGGATACCGCGTCGCTCGCACATGCCGCAGCTGTTGCAGTACTCCGACCACGTCACCTACGCCGACCAGCTGCGCCGCTACCACGAGCTGTTCGCCCCCGAGCAGGTGAAGGTTCTGATCTACGAGGACTTCCGCGACGACAACGGGGGCACCCTGCGAGAGGTGCTGCGCTTCCTGGAGATCGACGAGGACCACCCCCTCGAGCAGGTCAACGTCAAACAGACGACCACCACGATGCGCTCCCAGCAGCTCGATGACCTGGTGCTGGCGCTGACGCTCGGAAGCTCCGGTCGCTCGCGCCGCGCCCGCGCCGCGCTGAAGGCCCTCGCCCCCCGCCGTGTACGGCGTGAGGCCCTCCGCCTCGTCCGCCGCCGCGCCGTGCTCGGGCGCGCCGCACCGCCCGAGCAGAAGGCCATGGAGGAGCTGCGGCTCCGCTACCAGCCGGAGGTCGCCCGGCTCGGCGAGTACCTCGGTCGGGACATGCTCGCCCGGTGGGGCTACTGAGCGCGTCCCCGCGCGCGGATCGCGCGGGGACGTGATGCGGACGGTCGTCTTCCACCGCCACTTCGAGCGCTTCCAGGGCGGCCACCTGAAGGTCTTTCACTACTTCGAGCACGTGCGGAGCTCGCCCTCCCACCGTGCACTGATCCGCTTCACCGGCGATTCCCTGTGGGGCCCGGAGAACCCCTGGTGGCCGTTCGCCGACGCGGTTCTCCCACCCGGTGACGAGACCATCGGAGACATCCGCTTCCTCGCCGGGATGGACTGGCGGCAGATCCCCCCGGCGCAACGCAGCGACCCCCCGGTGCCGGTCATCAACCTGATCCAGGGCTTCCGCCACATGCGCCCGCAGGGCGCGGCATTCGAGTTCCTGCGCCACCGGGCGATCCGCCTGTGCGTGAGCCCCGAGCTCGAGCAGGCGTTGCGGGAGCTCGACGTCGTGGAGGGCCCGGTCTTCACGATCCCGATCGGCCTCGACCTCGAGCAGCTGCCGGCACTCCGCCCGCTCGAGGGGCGCGAGCTCGACTGCCTGGTGCTCGCCGTCAAGGCCCCCCGCCTCGGTGCCGCCGTGGCGGAGCGGCTGCGCGAGCGGGGTCACACCGTGATGCTCGTCGACCACCTCGTCCCGAGGGAGGAGCTGATCGACGGGCTGGCCGCGGCGCGTGTCAGCGTGCATGTGCCGGCCCTGATCGAGGGGGCCTACCTACCGGCCCTCGAGAGCATGGCGCTGGACACGCTCGTGGTGTGCCCCGACTGCCTCGGCAACCGCTCCTTCTGCCGCGACGGAGAGACGTGCCTCGTGCCCGACCGCACCGAGTCGGCGCTGGTGGGGGCGGCCTGCGAGCTGCTCGCGGCCGGCCCGGGAGAGCCGCGGGTGCTGCTCGAGGGCGGGCGCGCCGAGGTTCGCCGCCACGCGCTCGGTGAGGAGCGGGACGCCTTCCTCGAGATCCTGGACCGCGTGGGAGAGCTGTGGCTAGCATGAGCTTCCAGCCCCCGACGGCGGGCACCACGGGATAGGCGAGGACCAGGCAAGTGCTCTACATCGTCACGGTGCACTACCGCTCGCCGCGGTGGATCGAGATCCAGCACGACTACCTGCGCCGGCACATCCCGGTGCCGTTCCAGGTGTGGACGTCGCTGGAGGGCATCGACCCGTCCTACGGACGGTACTTCGACCGCGTCCTGGAGCAGCAGGGCCTGCACGCCGCCAAGCTCAACCACCTCGCGATGGAGGTCACCCACGTCGCCGACGAGGACGACCTGCTGATGTTCCTCGACGGCGACGCCTTCACGATCGCGGACCCGATGCCGCTGATCGAGGAGGATCTCGCGCAGGCCCCACTGCTGGCGGTGCGCCGGGCGGAGAACGTCCACGAGCCGCAGCCGCATCCGTGCTTCTGCGTGACGACCGTGGGAACCTGGCGCTCGCTGCCGGGCGACTGGACGGCGGGTCCTACGTGGACCGGCGCCCACGGACGGCCGACGAGCGACGTCGGGGGCAACCTGCTGCGCAAGCTCGAGCTGTCACACACCCCCTGGGTGCAGGTGCTGCGCTCCAACCGGCACAACCCCGACCCGCTTCACTTCGCCGTCTACGGAGGGGTCGTCTACCACCACGGGGCGGGGTTCCGCACGGGCGAGCTGAGCCCGGCCCACCGCGACCTCGCGCCCGCCCCGCTGGCGGAGCCGCGGTTGGCGCTCGCCAGGCCCGCGGTCAGGCTCTATGGAGGGCTGCGATGGCGGCGCTGGGAACGGTCCACGAGCGCCCGCCTGGTGCGGGAGTCGGAGCGCGTCTACAGCGAGATCGCCGCCGGCGGCGAAGACTGGCTGCGGGAGTTCGTATGAGCGATCTCGTACGTCAGCGCTTCCGAGACCGTCGCGTGTAGGCCCCGTCCGCGTACCACCACGCGCAAGGTCGCCGTTCCGCCGACGGAGAAGGCGTGCAGCAGCGTGTAGGTGCCGTCCGCCTGCACCTGTCCGCGGGCGATCGGGCGCCACACCCCCGGCTTGCGCCGGCTCTCGCGCTGCAGGACCACGCGCGCGCCGGGTGTGGCGGGCGTCACGGTCCCTTGGAAGTTCAGCTCGGCCGCCGCTCCCTCGGCGCGGGCGCGACGGGTGGAGAGGGGCAGCTGCGAGCCCGCCGCGGCGGGACCCGTGAGCGTCACGCCGGCCGCCGAGACGGTCACCCGCGCGGGCAGGCTGCGGGCCCCGAGCGCTTCCGCCCGGAAGCTGCTCACCCGCTCGAGCCCGGAGCCGGTCGTGAAGCTGAATTCGCCTCCGGGACCGGTGGTCGCGGTACCGGCGAGCGTGAGGCCCGGGATGCCGACCGCGTGCTGTTCGATCGTCACCGTCTGCTGTGCGGTCGGGGTGGAGCCGGGGCAGGAGAGCGTCCCGGTCAGCGTCACGGTTTCACCGACACGGACCGAGGGGGATGAGGCGGCGATGGTGATCGAGCATTCGCCCCCGGCTTCGAGTTCGCCGGCCGTGGCGCGGCGGTGGGCCGCCAGCGCGCTGCCGGTGCCGGTCGGCGTCAGGAAGATCGCGAGCACCATCACGGCGCGTGCCCGAGCGACGGCACGGGCTCCTGCGGGGCGAGTGTCCACGTGGGCCCATCGGCAGCGATCCCGCGCGGCTTGAACCCTTCGGGCGGCGGGCGGCTAGCCGGCTCGAGCCGCGAGAACCCCCCGGTAGACGTCTTCCAGGCGCCGGGCGATCACGTCGGGGTGATAGGCGGACAGCGCCTCCCGGGCGGCGCTCGACAGCCGCTCGCGCGCCGCCGGGTCGCCGCCGAGCTCGCTCATCGCCATGGCGAGACCATCGAGATCGCCCATCCTGAACAGGCGTCCTGTGCGCCCGTCCTCGATCACCGTGGCCGGGCCTCCCTGGTCGGGCGCGATCACCGCCAGGCCCGCTGCCATGCCCTCGAGCACGACCGTGCCGAAGGGCTCCGGGATCGTGGACGCGTGGACCAGCACGTCGAGCGCGGCCAGCTCGGGCCACACGTCCTCGCGGAAGCCTCGGAAGCTCACCCGGTCGCCCAGCCCGAGGCTCGCGGCGAGCCGGTGCAGGGAGCGCTCGTAGTCCTCCTCGCCGAACATCGGGGCGCCGATCAGAACCGCGCTCTCGTGGCCGTCCGGGAACGCCTGCGCGAAGGCCCTGAGGAACAGGTCCTGGCCCTTCCAGGGAGCGATCCGGCCGAGCATCCCGAACGTCGTGTGGGGTTGGGCGCTGCGGGGAAGGCGGGAGGGCTCGACCGACGCCGGGATCACCCAGCTGTTCGCCGGGGCGTGCCCGTCGAGGGTCGCGAGGGTCGCATCGGAGTTGGCGATCACCGCGCTCGCCAGCCGTCTCACGAGCGCCCGCACCAGCCGCACCGCACCGGGCGGGATGTAGTCCTCGGCCACGCGGTCGCGGACGTGCCACACGACCGGGACGCCGGCCAGGCGCGCGGCGATGCTCCCGTACACGCCGGCCTTCAGCGAGTTGGTGTGCACGATGTCGGGTCTCAGCCGGCGCAGCCGGCGAGCCAGCCTGGCGATGTAGGTGGCCGTGCTCCACGCGCTCCCGAGCGCACCCGCCCCGGGGCGCACCTGCTCGCGCCTGAGGTCGCGGGCCGCGGGCGCGATCGCCATCACCTCCACCGACACTCCGGCCTTCACCAGCCGGTCCACCAGCGGACCGTCCTCGCCGAGGATCACGTGCACGTTGACCCCTCCCATGCGCGGGAGCAGGCGCATCAGCGCGATCTCGCCCCCCGACAGGCGCGCTACGTGGTCGAGGTACACGACCTTCACGCGCTCGTCCTGGCGCGAGCCCAGCAGGGACCGGTACAGGGAGCGGTGACGGTCGGCCACCGCGGCCCACGAGTACCGCCCGGCGAACTCGCGCACGCGCTCGCGAGCCGGGAGCGCCCCCGACGCCGCCGCCCGCAGCCGCCCGGCCAGCGCCGGCGCGTCCCCGGGAGTCACGACCAACGACGGGTCCAGGGGCATGGCCGCCTCGGCCAGCCCCCCGATGTCGCTGACCACGCTCGGTGTCCCGCAGGCGGCCGCCTCCAGTACCACCAGCCCGAAGCCCTCGAGCGCGACGGTCGGCACGACCGCCACGTCGGCGGCCCGGTAGGCGTCGATCAGCTCCTCGTCGCTCACGCGGCCGAGCATCCGCACCCGGCCCGCCAGCGGGGGCTGCGAGGCGCGCTCTCCGAGCGGCTCGCGCAGCGGCCCGTCGCCGATCACCAGCAGCACCGAGCCGGGGGGGAGCTCCCCGGCCAGCTCCGACCAGGCGTCGAGCAGCACGTCGAGCCCCATCCGCGGGACCAGCCGGCGCGTGCACACGGCCACGAACGCTCCGGCCGGCAGTCCGAGCTGAGCGCGCGCCCGTTCGCGGTCCCCGGGGGTGAAGCGCTCGAGGTCCACCCCGGGGGCCAGCACGTGCACGTTCCAGGGCGCGATCCGGTAGCGCTCGACGAGCACCCTGCGGAAGGCCGAGGAGAGGACCACATGGGCGTCGATGCGGGCGTGGACCAGCCGCTCCAGGCCGGCTCGCAGGCGGTGGCGCAGGGCCGAGCTGTCGCCGGCGGCGACGTTCTCGTCGGCCCACGGGCCCTGGAAGTGGAACACGCTCGGCATCCGCCCGAGGCCGCCGAGGAGCAGCGGGGCGGCCGCGTACAGGGCGAAGTGGGCGTCGAGCAGCTCGGCCCCGGAGCGCCGGCGTGAGGCCTCCCGCCAGAACCCGAGCAGCCGCCGCGGCAGCGGGGTCTGCGGGGTGCCCACCACCGATACCGCGGCCGGAGCGTCCTCGGCCGGCCCGATCACGACCCCGCGGGCGTCCCCGAGCTGCTCCAGCAGGGCCCGGTAGTACCGGTTGAGCCCCCCGAGGGTGGCCGGGAACCAGCCCATCCCGAGCATCAACACGCGCGGGTCGCGTTCGGGGAGCCCCCCGCTCGAGGGGCCCGCCGTTGCGGGTCGGTCGTCGCTGGTCTCCGTCATCGGGCTCGTCCTTGCAAAATCCGGATGCGCGCCGTACTGTAGGAGGGCAGCCACGCGGTGGGGGTCAGGGGCCCTTCGGCGGGTTCGCATCAGCAGTACGGCGCTTCGCGCGCAGCGCCTTTCGACCACTGCACCCGAGACCACCAGCACGGATGCCCGACATCACCGACCCGCACCCGCCGGAGGCCGTGCCCGCCCATGGACACCGGCTTGCCGGGCCCTACAATTGCCCCATCGGCAAGGGCGAGCGATGACCGGCACCAACGGCAACGGAAACGGCAACGGGGGCGCCCCGATGCCCGAGCGTCACGGCGCCGCGCTGGTCGCGGAGGAGGCCCGGGACGCGTTCCGAACGCTCACCGAGAGGCCGGCCGACCTGCTGAGGTTCGCCACCGCGGGCTCCGTGGACGACGGCAAGAGCACCCTCATCGGACGCCTGCTGTACGACAGCAAGCAGGTCCTCACCGATCAGCTCGCCCACGTCGAGCAGACCAGCCGGCGGATGGGCCACGACTTCCTCGACCTCTCGCTGCTGACCGACGGCCTGCGCGCCGAGCGCGAGCAGGGCATCACGATCGACGTCGCCTACCGCTACTTCGCCACCGCCCAGCGGCGGTTCATCATCGCCGACACCCCCGGGCACGAGCAGTACACCCGCAACATGGTCACCGGCGCCTCCACCGCCGACCTGGCGATCGTGCTGGTGGACGCCCGCAAGGGGGTCGTCGCGCAGTCCAAGCGCCACGCCTTCATCAGCTCGATGCTCGGGATCCCACACGTCGTCGTGTGCGTCAACAAGATGGACCTCGTCGACTACGACGAGGGGGTGTTCGACGCGATCGTGGAGGAGTTCGACCGCTTCGCCGCCCGCCTGGAGATGCCCGACGTGACCTTCATCCCGATCTCGGCGCTGCTGGGTGACAACGTGGTGGACCGCTCCGAGGCGATGCCCTGGTACCAGGGACCGCCCCTGCTCTACCACCTCGAGCACGTCCACATCGCATCCGACCGCAACCTGATCGACGTCCGCTTCCCGGTCCAGTGGGTCATCCGCCCGCCGGCCAGCAGCGGGATCGACTACCGCGCCTACGCCGGCCAGGTGGCCGGCGGTGTGATCCGCCCGGGCGACGAGGTCGTGGTGCTGCCGAGCGGCCAGCACTCGACCGTGGCCGGGATCGACACCTACGACGGGCCGGTCCAGGAGGCCTTCCCGGCGATGTCGGTGGCGATCAGGCTGACCGACGACATCGACGTCTCCCGCGGGAGCACGATCGCGCGCAAGCAGAACCAGCCCACGGTCTCCAACAACTTCGAGTGCCTGCTGTGCTGGATGTCGGAGGAGCCCCTCAGCCCCCGCCGCCGGTACGCCGTCAAGCACACCACCCGCACGGCGATGCTCGGCGGGGTGGAGGTGCGCTACCGCATCGACGTCGAGACGCTGCACCGCGACGAAGCCGCCGACACGCTGAACCTAAACGACCTCGCCCGCGTCCACCTGCGTCTCAGCTCACCGCTGGTGTTCGACTCCTACCGTCGCAACCGGCTCACGGGGAGCCTGATCGTGATCGACGAGGCGACCAACGAAACGGTCGCGGCCGGGGTGATCCTCGACACCGAGGTGGAGGGGCCCGCCGCCACCAAGACCGAGCGCAGCCCCAATGTCCGCTGGCAGGGCTCGCGGATGACACGCGAGCGGCGCTGGACGATGCTCGGCCACGCGGGCGCCACGGTGTGGTTCACGGGCCTGCCGGGGGCCGGCAAGTCGACCGTCGCGGCGGCCGTCGAGGAGCGCCTGATCGGCCTCGGTCACCCTGCGTTCCTGCTCGACGGCGACAACCTCCGCCACGGGCTCAACGGCGACCTCGGGTTCGACGAAGACGCACGCCGCGAGAACGTGCGCCGCACCTCACACGTCGCCAAACTGCTGGCCGAGTCGGGATCGATCGCGCTCGTCAGCCTCGTCAGCCCCTACTCGGCCGACCGCCAGTCGGCCGCCGCCATGCACGGTGACGCCGAGCTCGGGTTCCTCGAAATCTTCCTCAGCGCCTCGCTCGAGTTGTGCCAGGAGCGCGACCCGAAGGGCCTCTACGCCCGCGCCCGATCGGGCGAACTGGCGGGCATGACGGGCGTCGGCGCCCCCTACGAGCAGCCCTCCGACCCTGACCTGGTGCTGTGCAGCCACACGGAATCGGTCGAGGAGGAGGTCGACAAGGTGGTCGAGCTGCTGCTGGAGCGGGGCCTGATCGCGCCGCTCACGGGCGAGTAGCCGGACCGGGCGCACTGTCGCGCCCCGGCGCGTGCGCCGCGGCGGGGGCGGGGCCGGCTCAGCTGTGGCTGCGCCGTGACTTCCCGGCGTGGAGCGACACGGCGTTGCTCCCGCCCGACTGCAGCGGCTTGCCGCGCAGATCGACGTAGGCGCGATAGCGGCCGCTGTGGACGATCTTCAAGATCACGCTGAAGCGGGACACGGACCTGGTCCCCTTGAGCGCCACGGTGCTGAACTGGGTGACGTAGCGGCTCGTCCGTTCGGAGGTCTTTTCCGTGTTTCCGGCCCGCGCCGGTTTGCTCAGCTGGATCAGCACGTGCGCGCCGGTGATCGAGGGGCTGATGGTGCCATACAGGCGCACGATCCCGGCGACCGAGCTGTGGTGCACTTTCAACAGCACCACCGGGGTGACCGCCTGCTTGATCGTGCCGCTGAACTGGGGCTTGGGGCCCGTCGTGACGACGCGGAAGTCGGCGCTCGTGGTGAGCGAGGGAACGCGGAAGCTGAAGCCGCCGCTCGAGTTCGTCGTCACAGGCGAGCTGACGGTCTCGAATTCACCCAGATAGGGGTAAGGGGTCTCCTGCAGCTCG
>DATJOU010000007.1:0-7595 GCA_035506775.1 Solirubrobacteraceae bacterium
GGGGGCGCCGAGCAGCTCGTCGTCGGGGTGGGGGGCGAAGTGCAGGACCCGCGCGACGGCGCCGGCGCGCGCGCTCACGCCGCCGCCAGCGCGACGGCGCGGCGCTTGGCCGCGTTGACGGCTTCGGTGAGGGTCTGGAGGTCGTAAAGGCCGTAGTGGCGGCGGCCGTTGATGAAGAACGTGGGCGTCCCGGTCACCCCGCTCTCGTCGGCGCTGGCCACATCGGCGAGGATGCGGTCGGTGAAGTCGCCGTCACGGAGCCCGGAGGTGAAGCGCCCGACGTCGAGTTCGAGCTCCTCGGCGTGGCGCATCAGGTCGCTCCAGCGGAGCTCCCCCTGGTGGCCGAGGAGCTGGTCGTACATCTCCCAGAAGCTCCCCTGGGCCGCCGCCGCCTCGGAGGCTTCGGCGGCCGTCTGGGCGAATGGGTGGACGTCGTTGAGGGGCAGGTGGCGCCACACGTAGCGGACGTCGGTCCCCTGTTCCATCAGCAGTTCCCGGATCGTGGGCTCCGCCTGGCCGCAGTAGGGGCACTGGAAGTCGCCGTACTCGAGCAGCGTCACCGGTGCGTCCTCGGGACCACGGATGTGGTCGCGCTCGGGGTCGACGTCGTCGGTCAGGTCGGGGATGTCTTCGGCGGTGCCCCTGATCTGGCGCGCCCTCACGTCGGACGGGAGCCGTTTGACGATGAACAGCGCCGACCACGTCAGCGCCGGCGCCAGCGCGACCGTGCACAGCGCCGCCAGCTTGGCCTCCTCGAGCGTCACCCCGGTGAAGGCCAGGCTCGAGATCAGCAGCGAGACCGTGAACCCGATCCCGGCACAGGTCCCGGCGGCGAACAGGATCGGACCGCTGATCAGCGGGAGCGGCCCGTGCAGGCGCTGGCGTGTGGCCAGCCAGGTCCCGAGCACGATCCCCACCGGCTTGCCGACCGCGTAGCCGAGCAGGATCCCGAAGAAGACCGGCGATTTGATCGCCCCTTCGAGCAGCCCACCGGTGATGTGGACACCGGCGTTGGCTAGCGCGAACAGGGGCAGCACGGCGTAGCTCACCCAGGGGTGGAGCTGGTACTGCATGCGGTCGTTCGCCGAGATCGAAGAGGCGACCCCGCGCTGGACCGACCTCGCCAGCTCCGCCGTGGGCTGCTCGCGGAACGACCTCGCGAGCGCGCTGGCCCGCTCCAGGTCGCCCCGTTCGGGCGGGTAGGCACTCGTCACGAGCCCAGCCGCGAGCCCGCTGACGAGCGGGTCGATCCCCGACTTCAGCATCGCCACCCACAGCGCGGTGGCCACGACGACCGACGCCGGGGTGCGTCCCACCGGCAGATAGCGGAGCGCCAGCAGCAACCCGAACAGCGCGATCGCCGCCAGCAGCGCCGGGACCGAGACGTGGGTCGTGTAGACGACCGCGATCACGCCCAGCGCGGCGAGGTCGTCGAACACCGCCAGCGTCAGCAGGAACACGCGCATGCGGGTGGCGGCCCGCGGCGTCAGCAGCGCCAGCACCCCGAGCGCGAAGGCCGTGTCGGTGGACATCGCCGCACCCCATCCGTGCGCTCCCGGGCGTCCCGCGTTGAACGCGAGGTAGATCCCGATCGGGACCAGCACGCCGCCCACCGCCGCGGCGGCCGGGAGCACGATCCGCTGGCGGTCCCGCAGCTCCCCGAGGTCGAGCTCGCGCTTGGCCTCGAGCCCCACCACCAGGAAGAAGAGCGTCATCAGCCCCTGGTTGATCCAGTGGCGCAGGTCCATCGTCACGCCCGCGTGGCCGATACGTACCGACAGCACCGTCGTCCAGGCGGACTCGTAGGAGCCCGTGGCGACGTTCGCCCACACCAACGCCGCCAGCGTGGCCGCGAGCATCAGCGCGGCGCCACCCGTTTCGGTGGTCAGGAAGTCCCGCACCGGTGAGGCGAGGTTCCGTCCCCAGGCCGTCTTCTCTGCGAACGGCAGCACGCGTTTGCGGATGTTCAGCGCCATCGATCCTCCGCAGCGGGCTCGGGGGTCGGTTTCATGGCACGTTTTTAGCGGGCCGCCGCCCGCGGCACGGTGCCGCTAGCGACGGGGCGCCGTGAACACGTCTGCGCCGAACGTGCCCGGCACGGTGGCGGCGTAGCCCAGCCGGGGGAGCCCGAACAGCTGCTCCCAGCTCGCGAGCGTCGAGTAGTGGTCGTAGGGGGTGCTCGTGACGGTGCCCGGTTTGATGAACGGGGAGATCAGCACGGCCCCGATCTTCCCCCCTCCCGGGCCGGTGATGCCGGGCAGCGGCGAGGCCGGGCCTGGCTTCTCTTCACAGCAGGAGGAGGCGTCGGACTGGGGGCCGTCGGACTCGTCGAAGGTGATCTCGAGCAGGCCGTTCTTCCTGAAAGCGGGCGAGCCGGTGATCAGCGGCACCCACGTTTCGAGGAAGCCGTCGATGTCGGCGAGCGCGGACGCTCCACCGGTCTGGTTCTTGCACGGATAGTCGTGCCCGTCCTCGCACAGGTTGGGCGTGATGAACGACAGGTTCGGGGTCGTCGAGACCTTCTTCAGGTCGGTCGCGAGTCCCGTCTCCCCCTTCAGCGCGGCCGCCGGCATCTGCCCGCTGGGCGAGCCGAGGGCGACCACGTGGGCGTCGCAGTAGGCCTGGTCCGAGATGATCGACTTGAAGTACACGAAAGGGTCGTGGCGGGTGGCGTAGCCGTCGCCTTCGACCGCGTCCTGGGTTTCGTCGGACCCACCCACCGCCGGGTGCCCACAGGCGGCGGCCTCGCGGTCGGGGTCGTTGCCCATGTCCTGCATGTAGGCCTTCCACTTCAGCTTCTTGGCCGTCAGCTGGGTGCCGATGTTCTGCACTTCTTCGGGGTACACGCAGCCGAGTCCCGGCTCGACCCCTTCGGAGTTCAGCTTCCCGGCCGCGAATTCGGTGAAGTCCTGGCAGTCGCTCTGGTTCTCGGGGTTCGGCGGCTGTCCCGAGGCGAGCGCGATGTAGTTGTCGTTGCTCTCGTGACCGATCCCGTAGTAGTCCTCCAGCAGGGCCCCCTCGGCCGGGAGCGTGCCGGCGAGGTACGGGTCGGCCGACGGTTCTCCGAAGGTGCTCGCGTAGTCCTCGTTCTCGAGGATGATGAAGAACACGTGGCGGACCCGCGGGAGCTTGAAGGTGCCCCGCTCGGCCGGGGTCGCCGGCGCCGATGCGGGTGTCCGAGCCGACGAGGCCCGGCGCGAGGAAGCCCCGGCGGCGGCGTAGGCGCCTGCCAGCCCGGCCAGCACGAGCACCGCCGCGATCGCGGGCAGCCTGCGCATCTCAGCTCCCGGTCGCGGCTTCGACGGGGACCGGAGGTTCGGCCGGAAGCGGCGGTTCGAGCATCTGCGGGGGCCGCTTCAGGTCGAGGAAGTCCTTGACCGTCTTCGCGTTCGCGTCGCGGTAGGTGAGCGCCGGCAGGTTCCACTTCGCCTCGATCGTGGCCAGCACCGAGGTGTGGTCGTGGACGACGTTGGTGACCGAGTTCGGCTTGCAATACGGGGAGGCGACGATGCCCGGCACCCGGGGGCCGTACAGGTCGTAGCCGCCGGGGAGGTCTTCGGGACCGAGTTCGGGGGCGATCGAGTCGGGCGTGATCGCAGCCGGGGGCGGGACGTGGTCGTAGTAGCCGCCGTGCTCGTCGTAGGTGTAGATCAGCAGCGTCCGCGGCCAGGCGGGCGATTTGAGCACCGCGGTGACGACCTGGTAGGCCCAGTACTCGCCGTAGGACATGTCCTGTTCTGACTCCTCGTCGCCGCCCGTGGTGGCGAACTTCTTGGCGATCGGTTCGAGCAGCGGAAGTGCGGCCAGCGGTGCCCCGATGTCGGTGAGCGCTCCGAACTCCGGGTCGACGTAGCTCACCGAGGGCAGCGTCCCGGCCGCGCAGTCGGAGAAGAACCCGGCGATCGGCGTGATGTTGGACGGGTATTTCTCGATGATCGACGGGACGATCCCCGTCTGGGGCAGGTCGGTGAAGTAGTTGCGCCAGCTCACGCCGTAGGCCTGCAGGCGGTCGAAGATGGTCCCGTTCGGCGGCGGCGGGTCCTCCAGGCTTTCGGTGCTGGTGGCGATGTCCCCGTAGGCGGTCCCGGCCATCAGGAAGCGGCGGTTGGGGTAGGTCTGGCACGGCGCCGAGCAGAACCACCGGTTGGCGAGCGTGAACGTGCGCGCGAACGAGTACCCGAACGGGAGCACGTCCTCGGTCCAGTACCCCATCGGCTCGTCGCAGTCCACCGAGCGCGGGAACCCGTCCATCTTGCCCCCGTCGATCTGGATGTGGGTCGCATTCCAGGTCTGGGTGACCGACGGCGCCTGCGCGGTGGTGGGCAGCTCGAACGACCGCACAACCCCTTCTCCGCCGGGTCCCGGGTTGCTGTTGAGGGCTTCCCCGCGGTGGTTGAACTTGAGCCCGTCGGCGTGCTTCTGGCCCGACAGCTTCAGCGCACCGAGCAGGTTGTCGAAGGAGTGGTTCTCCATCATCACCACCACGATGTGGTCGAACGGGAGCTCTTCGTTGACGGTCCCGGCGGGCAGCTTCGGGTTCGGCAGCGAGTCCGGCCGGCGCAACGAGGCGGCGCCGGCGGCGGCCACGCCCCTCCACAGCAGCCCGCCCTGCAGGGACGCGACGGTGGCGGCTGTGACCGAGCCCCCGTAGCGCATCAACTCGCGCCGGGTGAAGTTGAACCTGTTGCTCTTCGGCATGGCTCCTTGGCGGTTTGGAGGTGTGGGTTGGTGTCGGTACGCGCGGGAGGAGGGCGCCGGGCCCGCGTGTTCGCGGGGCGCCGCCTACCCGGGTTCACTTCCCTTACCCGTTATCGGGCTCGTGAAAATCCTGTGAGCAGGCCCCCGGGTGGCGCCGACCGGTAGCGTTCTGCGCCTTGGTCAGCGCGCGGGAGAAGCAGCAGGTCGAGGCCGCCAACGCGAGCGGCAAGACCCCCGCCGTCTTCATCCACGGCCTGTGGCTGCTGGCCGGCAGCTGGCGACCGTGGATGGACCTGTTCGAGCAGGCGGGATATGCCCCCGTGGCGGTCGAGTGGCCCGACGACCCCGAGACGGTCGAGCAGGCCCGGGCGCATCCGGACGTGTTCGCCGGCAAGACGGTGGGACAGGTCGCCGACCACGTCTCGGAGGTGATCGGCGCGCTCAGCGGCAAGCCGGTCGTCGTCGGCCACTCCTTCGGCGGACTGTTCACGCAGATCGCGGCCGGACGGGGCCTGAGCGCCGCCTCGGTGGCCATCGACCCGGCCCCCTTCCGGGGCGTGCTGCCGCTCCCGGTCTCGGCTCTGCGCTCCGCCATGCCGGTGCTCGCCAACCCGCTGAACCGGTCCCGCGCCGTCAGCCTCACGTTCGCGCAGTTCCGCTACGGATGGGCCAACGCGCTCCCGGAGAAGGAGGCCCGGGAGCTCCACGAGACCCTCCACGTCCCCGGCCCCGGGGCGCCCCTGTTCCAGGCTGCGTTCGCGAACCTCGACCCGTGGACCCAGGTGAAGGTCGACACCCGCAACCCCACCCGGGGGCCGCTGCTGGTCGTCTCCGGGGGCAGCGACCACACGGTCCCCACGGCGATCGCGAAAGCCTCGTTCGACAAGCAGAAGCGCAACCCCGGCCCCACCGAGTTCACCGAGGTGCCCGAACGCGGCCACTCGCTGACGATCGACAGCGGCTGGAGGGAGGTCGCCGACCGTGCCCTCGAGTTCCTGAAGCGGTTCGCCGCGCCGGCCTAGGCTCGCGTCGCCGCCCCGGAGGCGCCGGGCCCCCTAGAGGTTGCTGCGGATCCGCCCCCCGTCGACCTGGTAGGCCGCGCCGGTGATGTAGGAGGCCCGCTCGGAGGCGAGGAACGCCACCAGCGCGGCCAGCTCCCGCGGGTGGCCGAGGCGCCCCATCGGAACCATCTGGGCCAGCGGCGCGAGCTCGGCTTCGAGGGCCGGGTCGAGCTCCTCCGGTTCGTCCTTCAGCGCCGGGTTGATGCGCGAGGTCAGGAACATCCCGGGGAGCACCAGGTTGATCGTGATCCCGTCCCGGGCGAGGTCGGGCATCAGCGCCTTCACCAGCCCCGCGATGCCCGGGCGGATCCCGTTGGAGAGGTCGAGGTAGGGCACCGGTTCCTTCACCGAGCTCGACTGGATCGCGACGATGCGGCCCCACTTGCGCTCCCGCATGTGGGGGAGGGCGGCACGCACGAAGCGGACGAAGCTGAGCGTCACGACCTCGAACCCCTGCCGCCAGGCGTCGTCGTCGAGGTCCCCGAACAACCCCGGGGCGGGGCCGCCCGAGTTGGCGATCAACACGTCGAGCCCGCCCCACCGCGCCACGGCTCGCGCCACGACGTCCTCGACCCCGTCGGGGGTGGACAGGTCGGCCGCGATGGCGAGCGTCTCCGCGCCGGTGAGTGCGGTGACCTGCTCGGCCGCCGCCTGCACCTCCCGCTCGTTGCGGGCACACATCGCCACCCGGGCCCCGTCTTCGGCGAGCGCCAGCGCGCAGGCCCTGCCGAGGCCCCTGCTCGATCCGCCCACGAGGGCAACCCTGTCGCGTAAGCCGAGATCCACACCCGTCTCCCCTGTCAGGGGCCGCCCACTGTAGCCCGCCGGAGGAGCGCGTGGCCGCCACCCGGGCCGGGTAGATCGTGGGGGCTCCCCGGGCAGCCGATCCACTCCCGTCGGGGAGCGAGAAGGTAGACGAGGAAATAGTTTGCATGGAAACGAATATCTGGTAGACTAGTTGCTGGAGAAACTATTGATCCATCAACTACCGGCAGGTGGGGCCTCGAAAGACCAGCGCCCACCGGTCCGAGAGGAGCAGCAGCGATGAGCACCACCCTCCAGCAGGTCCCCACCGGCACCTACACCCTGGACCCGATCCACAGCACCTTCGGGTTCGCCGTCAAGCACAACGGCATCTCCCTCTTCCGTGGCCAGTTCGAGCACGTCGACGCCTCCCTCGAGGACGGCGTCCTGCGTGGGACGGCCTACGTCGACTCCGTCAAGACGGCGATCGCCGACCTCAAGGGCCACCTGCTCGCGCCCGACTTCTTCAACGCCGAGCAGACCCCCACGGTCGACTTCCGCTCGACCGAGATCCGCGTCGCCGATGACGGCGGCGTGGAGGTCGACGGAGAGCTCACGATCCGCGGCGTGACCCGCCCGGTCACGGCCACCGGCTCCTTTGCCGCCGGCGTCGGGGTCGCGGGTGGCGAGGTCGCCGGCTTCGACCTCGAGGTGAGGATCGACCGGCGTGACTACGGCCTCGACTGGCAGGCTCCCCTCCCGAGCGGCGGCGACGCCCTCGCCTGGGACGTCCGCATCGAGGCGCACCTCGAGCTCGTCAGGCAGTAACGGTGAAGATCCTCGGGATCTCGGGGAGCCTGCGGCGGGACTCCCACAACACCCGGCTCCTGCGGGCGGCGGCGAACGCGCTGCCGCCCGAGGTGGAGCTCGTGGTCTACGACGGGCTCCGTGAGCTGCCCCCCTACGACGCCGACCTCGACACCCAGCCGGGTGACCCGGCCGTCGTGCGGCTGCGCCAGGCGATCGCGGACGCCGACGGCGTCCTGATCGCCACGCCGGAGTTCAACGGCTCGATCCCGGGGGTGCTGAAGA
>DATJOU010000008.1:0-2056 GCA_035506775.1 Solirubrobacteraceae bacterium
TTCTCGCTCCCGGACCTGTTCTCGGCCGAGTCCCTCACCTCCTCGAAGGGGGGGAAGCTGGACCCCGCCCAGGTCGAAGGCCTGCTGAAGGTGATTCCCCCTTATTTCTCCCAGGACGTCATCTCCCCCGACCACCACGAGGCCACGCTCGCGTTCGGGGTCAAGCTGATGAGCCTCACCCAGGAGCAGCACGTGATCGAAGCAATGCGCGCGCGCCTGCACCCGCCGGCCGGCGTCAGCGCGAGCCTCGTGGGCCTGCCGGTGCTGGCCTCCAGCTCGGGGGCGAAGGTGGCCGACCCCTGGCGGCGGCTGCTGACGCTGCTGGCCGGCCTGCTGGCCGTCGGTCTGGTGCTGGCGATGGCCTTCCGCGGCGACCGCCGGCGCGTGCTGGTGCCGCTCGTCCCCGTCACGCTGGCATCCGGCTGGTCGGCCCTGGTCCTGTTCGCCGTGAGGGTGCCCCTGAACCCGATGTCGGTAACCCTCGGGGTGCTGGTGGTGGCGCTGTCAACCGAGTTCAGCGTGCTGCTCTCCGAGCGCCACCGCCAGGAGCGCCTGGCGGGCCACTCCACCGTCGAGGCCCTGCGGCGCAGCTACCAGCGCACCGGCGCCGCGGTGGCCGCCTCGGCGGTGACGGCGATCGCCGGCTTCGGCGTGCTGGCGCTGTCGGAAATCGAGATGCTGCGCCAGTTCGGTCTCGTCACCCTGATCGACCTGAGCGCCTCGCTGCTGGGAGTCCTGATCGCCCTGCCGGCGGCGCTGATCCTCGCCTACGGCACCCCGGAGGGCCGGCGCGTGCGCGGCGGTGTCGGCGGGAGGGGGCTGCGCTGGAGGCGGCGCCCGCGCGGGAAGGGGCTGCTGGCGCGGGTCGGCATGGGCGGCCGCGCCCCCGCGGCGGGTTCCGGGCATGAGCCCGCGTGAGCGGCTCTTCGTACGCCCGCGACACGGCGCGCCCGGAGACCCCGACGAGCCGCCCCCGCCGCGCCCCCGCGGCCGGCCCTCAGCGGAGGACCCGGGGGAGCAGGCGCGGCGCAGCGGACGCCGGGGACGGCTGCTGGGGGCCGTGTTCGTCGTCGCGCTCGTTGCGCTGATCGCGGCGGCGCTGCTGCACACTCCAGGCGGGCTCACGGGTATCGACCCCGGTAAGCAGATGCCGCCCTTCGCGGTCCCGCTCGCCAAGGGCACCCTGGTGGGCGACGCCAACATCGCCACCCACGCCCACGAAGGCGAATCGGGCGAAGTGCCGGCCTGCAAGGTGCGGGGCAGCCAGGTGCTGAACATCTGCGAACTCGGTGAACGGGGCCCGGTGGTGCTCGCGCTGTTCGTCAACGGGGCCTCGTGTCCGCGGGTGCTGGCGGAGATGCAGGCGCTGAAGGGATCCTTCCCCGGGGTCCAGTTCGCCGCCGTGGCGATCAAGGGCAGCCGCTCGGGGCTGCGCCGGCTGATCGCCCGGCAGGGCCTCACCTACCCGCTGGGGCTGGACGAAGACGGGGCCCTGGCCTCGCTCTACAAAGTCCTCGGCTGCCCCCAGGTCAACTTCGCCTACCCCGGAGGGAAGGTGCAGAGCCGGGCGCTGCTCAACACCCCCACCACGGCCCAGCTGCGCTCCCGTGTCGCCGCGCTGGTGGCCGCATCGCGGGCCCGCGGATGGACGGGGTCGGCCGGGTGAGCAGCGCCGCCGCCCCCACCGCCGGCTGGCGGGCTCCCGAGGTGGTGCAGGAGCTGCCGTCGCTGCAGCTGCTGGTGGCGGAGGTCGAGGTGGCCCGCGAGGGCTCGCTCACGGGCGTCTCCCCGCCGGACATCCAGCAGCGCCTGCGTGAACGCTCGAGCCGCTTCCGTGGGGCCCGCGCGGTGAGCATCCGGCTCGAGCCGGTGCCGGCGGCCTACCGGGTCTTCTTCCGCCACATCGGGCTCGACCCCGCCCGCACCCCGACGCCGATCGAACAGGCTGTGCGCGAGCGCATGCTGCGCGGCGGCTTTCCCACCGGCGGGCTCCTGGCCGACGTGCTGCTGCTCGCCCTGGCCGACACCGGCGTGCCGGTGTGGGCGCTGGCAGCCG
>DATJOU010000009.1:0-3243 GCA_035506775.1 Solirubrobacteraceae bacterium
ACCCTACTGGCGCCTTGGCCGCCAGAATGCCGCGAACGGCGAGCCCGAACGGGACTAATCGCTCGGACCCAAGGCCGTCGCGTCGAACGAGCATCATGCTGCGTCACTGGTCTGAGCATCTCGGCGGGGCCGAGCCGGAGCGACTCGAGCTGACCGCCTGGGGCAGTCTGCCGGCCGCCTGGTCGGCGCGGTGGCGGGTTCATCCCCATGACCCCGTGATCCGCGACCCGGGGGGCAGGTGGATGGATGCGCACGAGCTCTCGGAGCGTTCCGCTGCGGTAGCCGGACGGCTCCGACGTGCCGGGGCTCGACCCGGCGACCGCGTCGTCATGGCCGCGACCGCCTCGAACGCCCTCGTGGTGGCGCACTGCGCCGCGCTCCGTGCTGGGCTCGTCGTCGTGCCCTTGAACCCGGCGGCGACTCGCCGCGAACTCGAGGTGCTGCTCGGAGACGCCCGCCCACGGGTGGCCGTCCTCGGTCCGCGCTCGCTCAGCGAATGGGCAGCGGCCATCGATCGAGAGCTGGTCGTGACCTCGCCCGAGGTGACCCTGGAGGACGGCCCGGTGCCTGCCCTCGATGGCCCGCAGCCCGATCACGTGGCGATGATCATCTACACCTCAGGCACGACCGGCGCGCCAAAAGGTGCCGCACTCTCCCACGCCAACCTGCTGGCCGGCGCCCAGTCGGTCCGACTCGCCTGGGAATGGGCCCCCGAGGACCGGTTGATCCTCTGCCTCCCGCTGTGCCACGTCCACGGCCTCTGTATTGGCCTCCATGGCTCGCTGTTATCGGGCGGCGCGGCGCTTCTCCTCGAGCGCTTCGATACCGAACTCATCCTTGACGCCTGCGAGGCCGGAGCCACGCTGTTCTTCGGTGTGCCGACCATGTACCAGCGGCTGATCGAGGCGGAGCGTCCCGAACGTCTCGGCCGGTTGCGACTCTGCGTCTGCGGCTCGGCGCCGTTGAGCGTCGAACTGCATCACCATGTAGCAGAGCGTTGCGGCCAAGTAGTCCTCGAGCGCTACGGCATGACCGAGACGCTGCTCACCGTGTCAAACCCGCTTCGGGGCGAGCGCCGCGCCGGCACGGTCGGCTTCCCGCTGCCCGGCGTCGAGCTCCGCCTCGACGAGCGCAGCTCCGAAATCCTCGTGCGGGGACCGAGCGTCTTCGCCGGCTACCGCGCTGCGCCCGAGACCAACGCGGCGGCGTTCGAGGAGGGCTGGTTCCGCACCGGCGACATCGGCCAGCTCGACGACGGGTATCTGCGCATCGTCGGGCGGGCCCGGGAACTGATCATCAGTGGCGGTTACAACGTCTATCCCCGAGAGGTCGAAGATGTGCTGCGCGCGTTTGCTCACGTCCGCGACGCCGCGGTGGTGGGACGCCCGTCGGCGCAATGGGGCGAGGAGGTGATCGCCTTCGTCGAAGCCGACGAGCAGCTCGATGTGGCGGCACTCGCGCAGCATGCCGCGGCAGAGCTCGCCTTCTACAAGCGGCCGCGAGCACTGCACCGCGTCGACGAGCTGCCACGAAACCTGCTGGGCAAGGTCCTAAAAGAGCGGCTCGGCGGCGCACCGACCAGCTCCTGAGCGCCGGCCGCGGCCATTTTCGATCGCCGCTTCGCTAGGGTCGAGGACCCCATCACGGCCGATTCCAAAGACGAGGTCCTACGTGGACGATATCGATCGCCCTCCGGCAACGGCCGAACAGCCGGGGCCGACAGGAATGGACGGCGTGGACCCGAAGAGGAATGGGTACCACGGTCGGGGCTCGGCAACTCCCCTTTCCCCACGGAGGGGTCCGCGCCCACGGAGGTCCTACTCCCGCCCGCCGGTGAAGGCCTTTGCGCTCAGCGGCTGGGCACTGCTGCCGCTCCGGGGATTCTTGGGGTTCACGTTTTGCTTCGCCGGCCTCCAAAAGTTGGCCAATCCCAATTTCTTTCGCTCGTCGGACCCGGCCGGAATCTACGCCCAGATGCTCGCCGCGATCCGTGTCAGCCCGCTGCATTCCGTCCTGAGCCACCTGGTGCGGTACTCGACCCCGATCGGCGTGCTCATCGCGCTCGGTGAGCTCGCGGTTGGCCTCGGCGTTCTTGCTGGGCTCTGGACCCGGGTCGCGGCGGTCGGAGGAGTGCTGCTCTCCTTGACCTTGTTCCTCACGGTCAGCTTTCACTCGACCCCCTACTACACCGGGGCCGACATCGTCTTCGTGTTCGCCTGGCTCCCCCTCGTGCTCGCCGGGTCCGGCGGCGTGCTCTCGCTGGACGCGACCATCGCCGAACGGGCCAGGGCCGTGCACTCTCAGGGTTCGATACCGCCGGTCACCGTGCCGTTCTCCATCGTCCAGCGCGTCTGCGGCCACTACGAGGCGGATCGGTGCCAGGCCATGCACGGGGATCCCTGTGACCCCGGGCCCTGCCCCTATCTCCACGATGCCCGAGACGAGGCGACGGTGGCGACGCAGCGGAGACTTGGCGAGCTCACGAGGCGTGAGATCGTGCTCGGCGGCGCCGCCACGGCGGCGCTCGGAGCGGCCGGGCTGGCCGCGGCCGGCGCTGCAGCGGGCCTCGGGCGCGCGGTCGGCGGAACCAAGCCCGAGGCGTCGCCGGTCTCGCTGACACCACCCAGGACCCCAGAGCACTCGACCACCACGACCGTCGCGCCGACGGGCTCGGGGGCCGCCACGGCGACGACCGCAGCGCCCCCGCCCGGCATCGCCATCGGGGCGGCCAAGGACGTGCCCGTCGGCGGCTCCGCCCACTTCACCGACCCGAACACCCAGAGCCCCTCGCTGGTCATCCAGCTCAAGCGGAACAGCTTCCTTGCCTATGACGCGGTTTGTCCCCATGCCGGCTGCACGGTCGGCTATCTCGCCTCCCAGCAGATCATTGCCTGTCCGTGCCACGGCTCGGAGTTCAACCCGGACAACGGCGACGTCATCCAGGGACCCGCCCCTCGGGGCCTCCGCCGATTGGAGATCGCCGAGGGCCCCAACGGGGACCTCTACGTCGCGGATTAATTGGCCCATCCACACGACCTGGAGCCCGCCAACCGAGCGACCGGCGGGTGTTGCGCCCCCGCCCTCTGCGTCTCGGCGCTGCGTCCGTGGGCGACTGTGGGCGATATTGCCGATCGAGAGGCCGATCCCGGGGGACTCTTCGCCTCATGGCGATGGGTACACGCTCGGCGGTTCCTCGGTCGTGGCGATCAACGCGCCCACGCACGGACGATCTCACCGCCTGGG
>DATJOU010000010.1:0-8232 GCA_035506775.1 Solirubrobacteraceae bacterium
TCGAGAGCTTGATGGTGCCGAGCTTGGAGGCGTTGAGCCCGCTGCCGGCGGTCGGCTTGCCCGAGGCGACCAGCGGCGGCCACACCGACGCGCAGCCGCTGACGGACTGACAGGCGTCCTTGTTCTTGCTGTCCTTGCCGAAGTCGTACAGCGTGAAGCCCGCCGAGTTGACGAGGACCTTGCCCAGCGAGGTCTGGCGGAGTTGCACGGTCGCCCTCGACGCGTCGCGCGCGGGGGTCGTGTGGGCTTGGGCGACACCGATTGCGGCGAGCGCGGTGATCAGCGCCGCCGCCGGGAACACGGCCTTTCGCATCGTCGGGCTCCTTTCACTGGTCGTTTGGGCGAGGCTTCGGAGCCTCACGCCGGGAGCTCATCGGGCTCCTCTACCTCAGAAGACGCTGGAGCGGGCAAAAGCTTCCCCGATCGAGCCTCGTGCCCGAGCGACTCCCCGCCTGAGCCGTGGCTTGACGCGGTCCGACCAGAGGGTAGGCTACCCAGGCAAGGCGGGGGATGCGGGGCACGGGGCGCACCGCTCGTGGGAGAGATCAGAGGGAGGGCGCGAAAGATGGGGATCGCGAGGTTCGTGCGGCGGAAAGCACACGCGCACTCGGGATTGGGCGCCTTGACCGTCACGTCGTTGGCAGCTCTCGCAGGGTGCCTGGGCGCCCCCGCGTACGCCTCCGCCAAGCCCGTGATCACCGAACTCAAAGCGGCGCCCAGCTCCGTGGCCGGGGGCAGCCCCGTCACGGTCTCGGCTGCTGTCTCCGAAGCCACCGAATGCACGATCTCGGCGAACAAAGCCGTCGCCGGATTGCCCGTCAGCTTCTCCTGCGAATCGGGCAGCGTAGACCGGGAAGTGGTGATGCCGCAGAACAGTGGGGAAAAGGCTTTGAAGTACAAACTGAAGCTCGCCGCGGCAGGAGCGAGCGGGGTCGCCAGGGCGAAAGTCTCGGTCACGGTGACGCACACCGAACCGGAACCCGTGTTCACGGACGCCGGCTACCACTTCCAGAACGTGCTCGGGGAATGCGCGACCGAAACCGGTCATGTGCTGATCTCGGGAGACGGCACCAGCGCGGTGTGGGGCGACTGCACGTATCGCTTCGAAGGCGGAGTGTGGGTCCCGGCCGCGTTGCTCCCCGAACGAGGGGTGCCGCTCGCGATGTCCCGCGACGGGCTGACCCTGGTCATGGCCTACGAAGGCGCACGCATAGAAGTCTTCACCCGAGCCTCCGAGGCCGAAGAATGGGCACCGCAGGCGACACTCACGGTGAACTCCGAATACTTCGGCGTCCCGAAGGTGGCCATCTCGGCTGACGGGGACAGGCTCCTGATGGGCGGCGAACGCGAAAACGGCCTCAAGACCAGCCCTGAAAGACCTCCACGCGAGTTCGACCGCTCCGGCGAAGCATGGTCCGAAGGGGAAGCGCCATCGGTCGGCACTCTGCGCTGCCACAGCGTGGCGCTGTCGAACGACGGCGATACAGCCCTGCTCGGCTGCACCGAAGTGCAGTCCGGGAAACTGGTCGGGTCCCCGGTGCTCCCGTTCGTGCGCTCCGGCTCGAGTTGGGTACAGCAAGGCCCGGCCCTCAAAGGGTCGGGACTGAAGGCGACCGAAGAATTCAGCGGCAGGATGGCGATATCCGCCAGCGGCGACACGGCCATCTTCGGAGGCGCCTACAACCTCAAGGGAAAAGGCGAGGCGTGGGTGTTCCAGCGCAACGGCGAAATCTGGGCCCAGCAGGGTCCGCCGCTCGAGCAGCCGGAAAAGAAGAACTTCTCGAAGCTGCTCGGAGCGGGAGTGGCCCTGAGCGCCGACGGCAACCTCGCGCTGGTGGGCGCGCCCGGGATCGAGGAAGCCGCAAACCCGGAATCGAGGGAGATCGGCTCGGTGTACGTGTTCGGCCGCACCGGCGAATCCTGGAGCTTCGAGCAACGCATCAAATCCCCGAAAAACCAGGGTGGCGACGAACTCGGACGCTTTATGGCGCTCAGCGAAAGCGGCGCGGCGGCATTGTTCACGCGACCGTGCCAGTGCACCGAAGGGAGCGTGTACTCGCTGCTCGAAATCTTCAGCCAGTGATCTGCGGCCATCCACGCCCGAACGGGGCGCTGCTCTTCGGGGCCGCCGCGCTAACGGAGAGGGCGGGATTCGAACCCGCGATGGAGTGTTCAACCCCATACTCGCTTAGCAGGCGAGTGCCTTCAGCCACTCGGCCACCTCTCCCGGCTCGGAGGCTTGAGTCTAGAGCGTGCCTCCCGCGCTGTGCGACCGCTCCCGGCGGCGCCCGTGGATCCGGCCGCTGATCTATCAGACTATGCCGTTGGAAGGGTGGCAGAGCGGTTGAATGCGGCGGTCTTGAAAACCGTTAGGCCGCGTGAGCGGTCTCCCGGGTTCGAATCCCGGCCCTTCCGCTGACTCGGGACGGTCAGGCGGGCGCGGCCGCATGAGTGGCTGTGGGCCACGGGGGTAGTTCCGCCCCATGAGCTCTCCAGCGGCCGGCGCCCAGGGCCGGCGACGCATCGACCGGATGAGCGCCGCTAGGCGCCTGGTTGCGGCGCTGACGGCCTCGCTGCTGGTCTCGGCCTTTGGCCTCACCACGGCGACTGCCGTGGCCGCGAGTCCTGAACCCCCAGAGATCTATGTCAACGGCCTGGCGTGTACGTCGGCCATGGCGTGCCTTGCCGTCGGGTCCACAGACGAACCCGTCCCACAGGCCCTCGCGTGGACGCTCGAGGGTGACACCTGGCAGGTCGGCGCTCTGCCCACCATGACGGGGTCCTCAGAACTGCGACGGATCTCCTGTCCGGCGGCCGGCTTCTGCATGGCGATCGGCGAAGCCCACCGCAAGGCCCTCGCCATGCGTCTCTCGGGCGGGGCGTGGACGGTCCTGCCGATGCCGGAGAGCGACCGCTCGCGGGAAATCGTGCCGACCGACTCCTAACCCGGCCCGAGGTGGGCGGCGTGCAGAGCCGTCAGGAAATCGTCCGGGCTCGGCCACTCCATCTGGGGCAGCGCCGAGCGCAGCATGATGAAGCCGTGGACCCCGATCCACAGCTGCTGGGCGACCACCTCCGGGTCGCGCCCGTCCTTCACGGCCTCCCCGGCCGCCCTCAGCAGCAGCTCGAGCGCCGCCGTCCCCGGGTCCTCCTCGGCCGGTCCGGCCGGTCCGGCCAGGGCGGTCCTGCCGGTGGTGGCGAACAGGATCCGGTAGTGACCGGGGCGGCTCTGGGCGAAGTCGATGTAGGCCGCCCCCAGCGCGCGTAGCTGGGCTCGCGGGTCGCCCTCGTGCGCCTCCGCGGCGTCGCGCAGGAAGTCCCACAGTTCCTGAAAGGCGGCTATCGAGACGGCTCGGACCAGCTCGTCCTTGCTCTCGAAGTGCAGGTAGAGGGCGGTCGGTGAGACCCCGGCGCGGGCGGTGATCGAGCGGATCGAGAGCCGGTCCGCGGACCCGTGTTCGAGCAGCAGCTCGGCGGCCGCCTCCATCAGGGCGGCCCGTAGCCGCTCCCCCTCCCCGCGGGGGTTCCGGCGGCGGGCATCCGCAGCTGCTCCCATCGCTCTCTACGAGCTTAACAATTTAGGTTGACAGACGTTCATGTACAGGTGTATATATACGGCCGTAAACAGGCAGCGGCGCATGACCCGCACCAGGGGCCTGGCGTCGTAACCGTCCCCCATCGCGCCGCGTGCAAAGGAGGTGACCGCCTTGCTGAGCCGGATCGCCCGCACCGCCACCGCCCATCCCCGACGCCTCGCGGGAGCGCTCGCGGTGGTGCTGCTCGCTGGTCTCCTGTTCGGGGCCAGCGCCACCAACAGCCTCGACGCCCACAACGACTTCTCCGACCCCTCCTCGGCGTCCACCCACGCGCGGCAGGCGATCGAACGGGCGACGGGCGCCGACCCGACGGCGGGGGTGCTGGTGCTCGTCGACACCCACGCCGGGAGGGCGGGGGTGGCCCGCGCCGAAGGCCTGCTGCGGGCCGACCCGGCGGTGGCCGCGGTCTCCCCTCCCACCCGCTCGGCGAGCGGGGCCACGGTCCTGCTCGCGGCGACCCTGCGGGCGGGGGTCGACGAACACGAAGCCGCCGAACACCTCAAATCGCGCTTCGCCTCGGACCGCGACGTGCTGCTGGGGGGGAACACGATCGCCGGCCGGGAGGTCGGGGCGCAGGCCTCGAAGGACCTCGGCCTGGCCGAGGCGCTCGCCTTCCCCCTGATCGCGCTGCTCGCGTTCCTGATCTTCCGCGGCGTCGCGGCGCTGTTGCCCGTGGCCGTGGGGGCCACGAGCGTGTTCGCCGCCTTTGCGCTGCTGCGGGCCGTCAACGTCGCCCTGCCGTTGTCGGTGTTCGCGCTGAACCTCGTGATCGGCCTCGGCCTCGGCCTGGCCGTGGACTACAGCCTGTTCCTCGTCTCACGCTTCCGCGAGGAGCTCGGGGCGGGCCGCGACCCGTCCTCGGCCGTGATGACGACGATGACCACGGCGGGACGGACGGTCGCCTACAGCGCCGTCACGGTGGCGCTCGCGATGTGCTCCCTGGTGGTCTTCCCGCTGCGCTTCCTGCAGTCGATGGGGATCGGCGGGGCGCTCACGGCGCTGACCGCGGCGGGGGTCGCGCTCACGCTGCTGCCGGCGCTGTTCGTGCTGTTCGGCGAGCGCCTCGGGCGGGTGCGCCCGGGGCCACCCCGCGAGGGCCACTGGTACCGGCAGGCGCACCGCGTGCTGCGCCACCCGGGGATCGTGACGGTGCTCACCTGCGGCGCGCTGATCGCCCTCACGATGCCGGCCTTCGCCACCCGTTGGACGGGGGTGGACGCACGCGTGCTGCCGCCCTCGACGAGTGCCCGCCAGGTCGAACAGGCGCTGCAGCGCGAATACCCGCTAGACCGCTCGACCCCCGCCTTTCTCGCCGTCCACGCCGGGGCCGCCGACGGGGCCCGGGTACGGGCCTACGAGGGCCGCCTGGCGGCCGTGGGCGGGATCGCAGACGTGACGCCACCCCGCTACCTGGGCCATCGCACCTGGCAGATCGACGCCACCCTGGCGGGCGAGGCGATCGCTCCCGGGGCCCAGCGGGCGATCGCCCGCATGCGGGCCCTGCCGGCGGCGTTCGTGACCCAGCTCGGCGGGTCGGGAGCCGAATTCACCGACCAGCGCGCCGCGATCGCGGACTCGCTGCCGCTGGCCCTCGCGATCCTCGTCGGGGGGACCCTGCTGGTGCTGTGGCTGATGACCGGCTCGACGGTGCTGCCGGTGTTGGCGCTCGCGATGAACCTGCTCACGGTCGGCGCCGCCACCGGGCTGCTGGTGCTGATCTTCCAGGACGGACGCCTCCAGGGCCCGCTCGCCTACACCTCCCAGGGAGGGATCGAACAGAGCAACTACCTGGTGCTGGCCGCGATCGCGTTCGCGCTCTCCACCGATTACGGGGTGTTCGTGTTCACCCGCATCAAGGAGGCCCACGACGAGGGTGAGGACGCCCGCGAGTCGGTCGCCATCGGGCTGCAGCGGACGGGCCGGATCGTCACCGCGGCGGCGCTCCTGCTGGCGGTCGCGATCGGTGCCTTCGCGACCTCCAACGTGGTGTTCCTGAAGGAGATCGGGGTGGGGGCGGTGGCGGCCGTGCTGCTCGACGCGTTCGTCGTCAGGACGCTGCTGGTCCCTGCCCTGATGGGGCTGCTCGGGGAGTGGAGCTGGTACTCCCCGCGACTGCTGCGCAGGCTCCACGAGCGGGTCGCGCTGCGCGAGCACCCGGGCTCCCCCGGGGTCGTGAACCCGGGCGCCGCCGCGCCCGGCCGCGCGGCGGGATAGGGTCGAAGGCGCGCGTGGGAGCTCGCGCGTGCCCCCCGGACAAGGTAGGCCCACGGTGACCAACATCTCGCCGTCGACGTTCCTGGCGATCGCGGCCGCCGCCGCGGCCGCGGCGACGATCTCCTCGCTGGCGTTCGACCGCGGGCTGATCCTCCCGACCGTGGTGCTGGAGCTGCTGTTCGGGATCCTGATCGGCCCCGAGGTGCTCGGACTGCACCCCGGCGGGGCGATCTCCTTCTTCTCCGACCTCGGCCTGGGGCTGCTGTTCTTCTTCGCCGGCTACGAGATCGACGTCGGCCGGATAATCGGCCGGCCGCTGCGTCTGGGAGCGCTCGGCTGGCTCCTGTCGCTGGCCCTCGCCTATGCGATCGGGGGGGCGCTCGCCGCCGCCGGGGTGGTGCTGTCGCTGCTGTATACCGGCTCGGCTCTGGCGACCACCGCGATCGGCATGCTGATCCCGATCCTGTCCGACACCGGGGACATCGACACGGGCTTCGGGACCTACCTGCTGGGGGCGGGTGCGGCCGGGGAGTTCGGGCCGATCCTGCTCGTGACGCTCGTGCTCTCGGCAGAGAGCACCGTCCACAACGCCCTCATCCTGCTTGCCTTCGTGGGCCTGGCGATCGTGGTGGCGATCTTCGCCGTGCGGTCCTCCAACCGCACGCTGCCGCTGTTCGAGCGCACGCTCGAGAGCTCCTCACAGCTGGCCGTGCGCTGGATCCTGGTGCTCGTGTTCGCGCTCGCGCTGCTCGCCTCCGAACTGGGCCTGGACCTGCTGCTGGGTGGCTTCGCGGCCGGCCTGATCACCCGCCAGATGCTCGCCGACACCGAGATGCCGGCGTTCGACTCCAAGCTCACGGCGGTCGCCTTCGGGGTCTTCGTTCCCTTCTTCTTCATCGCCAGCGGGATGAAACTCGACGTCTCGGCGCTGGTCGAAAGCGGGTCCGGGGTGCTGAAGATGTTCACCTTCCTGGCGCTGTTCCTGGTCGTCCGGGGGATCCCCGCGCTGGTGCTCTACCGCGGCGTGCTCGTGCGCCGGGACAGGACCGCGCTGGCCCTCCTGAGCTCGACCCAGCTCCCGCTGGTGCTCGCCATCACCACGCTCGCAACGAGCTCCGGCCACATGCGGCCCTCGACGGCCGCGGCCCTGGTCGGCGCCGCGGCACTCTCGACGCTGATCTTCCCGATCGTGGGAGAGCGGCTACGCCGGGGACGGATCGCAGAGCCGGCCTCCGTGGAGGAGGCGGTCGCGGAGGGTGCCGAGCTGGAGGTCTCTCAGTGAGCGACGACCCGGAAGGCGATCGTCGCCGGCACCGAGCCCCCGGCGAGGCTTTCGGCCGTGAACGTCGCCCGGTAGGCGCCGGGGCGTAGCGCCCTGCCCCTCACCCGTCCCGTGAAGGGCAGCTTGTTGAGCCCGTAGAGGGCCCGGCGGCCGAGCGTCATAGCCACCGACGTGTGCACGCAGGCGGGCTTGCCCCTGCCGCGGCGGCCGACGATGCAGTGCTTGCCGATCAGGTGTCCGCTTTCTTCGTGGACGAACACCACGCTGACGACGGCGGGCTGGTCGAGCATGAACGAGAACACCGTCCCGGTCGGGGAGACGCGACTGATCCGCCCCCCGGGGGCGGTCGATGAACGCCCCACCCGGAACACCGGGTTGCTCTCGTTCAGCGAGCTCACCACGGGCGGCCGGGCCGCTTCGACGCCTTTGGGGGTCGGCGTAGGGGTCGGGGTCGGGGTCGACGTCGATGCCCCCGGCGAGGGCGACGGGGTCGCGGCGGCGGTGGTGAAGGCGCCTTCGGAGCCCGCCCCTTCTCCGCCCGCGTTCACGGCCACCAGACGGTAGTAGTAGGTGGTGGCGGGTGAGAGGCCCGACAGCGCGGCGGAGACCCCGACCGGGCTCGTCCCGGGCAGCGGCAGCGAAGAACAGGGAACGGAGGCACCCAGCTGCGAAGGCGATGTTCCGTACTGGAAGGTGCAGCTGCTCAGCGTCGCCCCTTCGGGGTCGACGCTCCCGGCGAGCGTCGCGGAGCTCTCCCCCACGCCCGACGCTTCCCCGGTGGCGATCCTGGGGCGGTTCGGAAGCGTCGTGAAGTGCGCTTCGGCTCCCTGCACGGGGGTGCCCGTTGCGTTGTCGGCGACCAGCCTGAAGTAGTAGGTCGTGTTCGGCTGCAGGGCGGCGGCTTCGGCAAGCTTCCGAAGGATGCCGATCATGTGGAGCTTGGTCCGGGCCGGCCGCAGGCTCTTCGCCTCCGCTTCGTCGAATGTTGTGAGGCCGACGAGGTCGCGATTGCCCGCGTGCCTCTCTCCGCCGGGCAGACGCTGCGCATCGGCGGCGCGGAGATCGCCGTGAAGCAGTCGATCCCGCCTGGGCACAAAGTGGCCATCCGGCCGATTGCCGAGGGCGCAGAGTTGCATCGCT
>DATJOU010000011.1:0-12390 GCA_035506775.1 Solirubrobacteraceae bacterium
GACAGCAGCATTCCGGCCATCGCGATCAGCACCGTGATCCCCGACGCGAGCACCGCCCTGCCCGAGGTGGCGGCGGCGCGGGCGAGGGCGTCGGAGTGCCCGGCCCGGCGCTCCTCGCGCTCCCGCTTGAGGTAGAAGAGGGAGTAGTCCACCCCCACGGCCATGCCCATCAGCAGCATCACCGAGCTGGTCGCTTCGGAGGCGTGGACGACGTGACTGGCGAGCGCGGCCAGACCTCCCGCCCCGAGCACCGCGGAGAATGCGAGCAGCACCGGCAGGCCGGCCGCCACGAACGCCCCGAAGGCGACCAGCAGCACCGCGAAGGTGATCGGCAGCGAGAGCTCTGCGGCGCGGGACAGCCCGGCGTTGACCGTTTTGGTGACTTCTCGTTCGCCGCTCGCCTCCCCGACCTCTTTGATCACGAAGCCCGGTGCGGAGCGCTGCAGCGAGGAGACGGCAGCCAGGACCGCCGTCACGCGTTCGGCGGCGCCTTCGGCCGGTCCCTTCAGTTCGAACTCCACCAGCGCCGAGTGACCGTCCTTCGAGAACTGGCCACCGTGCCCGGGCGCCAGCGGGGAGCGCAGCGCGATGACCTGGGGCAGTGACCGCAGGCGGGCCACGACCGCCGACAGCTCGTCCCCGAACGCGGGGCCCGCGCTGGCGAGCGAGCGGCTCTGCACGAGCACGGTCTCGCCCGCGTGTTCGTGAAAGCCGGCCTTGGCGAGCATCGCCTGGGCGCGCGCCGACTGGCCGATCGACTGTTCGCGGTCGGCGAGCTTGACGGTCCCGACGGCGTTCCCGACCAGGACCGCCACGACGACCAGCGCCAGCCATCCGAAGGTGGCGGTCTTCCAGTGGGCTGCGCTCCAACGTCCCGCACGGGCGGCGATGTTCATGTCGGCTCCTTTGCGATTGCCTGCGGTGCGTCGTCAGCTTCGACGCGTGGAGCCGGCACGCCAATGCGGCGCGCTGGTGGGCGGTACTGCAGCTAGCTGGTGTGTGTCAGCTCAGGTCCAGCACCGGTGTCGGCGGCTCGATGCCGCCGTCGGGCTCCTCGGCGGGGATGATGCCGGTGCCGATCGCGAAGAACTCGATCGTGTGGCTGCCCCAGCCGTGGCTCTTCTCCTGCAGCTGCACTCCCACGATCCCCTCGGCCTTGATTTCCTGGGCCTCGCTCTGCATGCGGCCCATCGCCAGCTCGCGGGCGTCGTAGAGCGCCTGGGTGTAGTTCGCGAGCTCCACGTTGCGCCCCGCCTGGGCGAGTGACTTCAGCGCCCCCCGGTGGGCCACGTGGTAGACGCAGCTGCCCATCACCATGCCCACCGGCCGGTGTCCGGTGCGAAGGAGGGTCCAGAAGTCCTGACCGGAGAGGTCACTGGTGAAGGGGCGACCGCTCGGTGCCCGCTGGAGCTTCCCTTCGCGGTGCTTGACGGCCGTGCCGATGGCGATGAACTCGGCCATGTCCTGGCCCCATTCGTAGCGGCCGATGTCGAGCCGCACCCCCACCACCCCGTCGGCCCCCAGCTGGTCCGCCTCCTCCTCCATCCTCGTCATCGCCAGCTGACGGGCGTTGTACATCGCTTCGGAGAGCACCGTCAGCTCGCGGCTCGTTTTCCAGCCCGCCATCTGGATCCCGATGTGGTAGATCGAGCTCCCCACTACCAGCCCCACGGGGTCGAACCCGGCCTGCTTGATGAGCAGGAACTCGTTCACGCTCAGATCCGAGGTGAACAGCCCCGCCTTGTTCTGCTGCAACCGTTCTCGGCCGGCCTCGGGAACGCCCTCGAGCGTGGTGGGGTCGTAGGCGGTCTCTGTCTCGGTCACTTCACGGTCGCTCATCGGCTGCTCCTCTAGTTCATCCGTATCTGCAGGTCGGGCTGGGGCGGTTTGGTGTGGCCTGCCCCGCGCACGGCGGTGCCGGTGACGTGGAGCGTCACCACCAGGCCACGGGCCTTTTCACCCACCAGGCTGCCGGGGATCGCGCCCGCGTTGATCTCCTGCATGCCGATCGAGTGTTCGATGTTCACACCGACGACCCCGTCGGCGCGGAGTTCGCGTGCCTGCCCGGTGACGCGCCCGAGGGCCGTCTCCCGGGCCGCATAGACACCCTGTGTGAACTCCCGGATCTCTTCGTTGGCGGCGAAGTTGAACCACTGGTTGCCGGCGGCCATCATCCCCCGGCGGATGAAGAAGCACGCGCTCGAGAACACCAGCCCGACGGGCTCGATCCCCGCCCGGCGCAGCTTCCAGTAGTCCTGCACCGAGAGGTCGGTGAGGTTCACCCACTTGCCCGTCGCCTGGGGATCGCGCACGGCGGTTCCCATCACCACCAGCTCGATCCCGCCTTCGGCCCAGTCGTGCTCTCCCTGCTGCAGGTCCACCCCCACCACCGCGTTGCCGCCGGCGAGGCTCGCCTCCTGGGCCATCCGGTGCAGCGCCCGCGAGCGTGCTTCGTTCCAGGCTTCGCTGAGGACCGTGATCTCCCCGAAGATCGACCCGTCCCACCCGTAACCGCCCGCCATGTACTGCCACCCGACCTGGTAGGTGCAGCTGCCCATCACCTGGCTGAGCATCTGCAGTCCGAGTTCGTGTCCGAGCGCGAACTCCGCCACCGAGAGGTCCGAGGTGAATCCCCCGCCCTTGCCGTCGCGTAGGGCCTTCAGGCGCCGCTCGGCCGCCAGCGGCAGCTCCCCCTTTTCGATCCGCTGGAGCGAGACTTCCTGCTCGCGCTCGTCGATCTCGGGCGACTCGGCCACGGTCTCAGCCCAGCAGCCTGGAGAGCGTCTCGCGCGCCTCGGCGCTCCGCTGCGCCTCCGAGCGCAGCTCGCCGGTCAGGGCCTCCACCCACGCCCCCGGGTCGAGCTCTTCGCGCTTGATCGAGATGCCACCCACTTCCTTCTGGCGCGAGCACTCCACCCGCTCGTCCCGCACGGCGAGCTGGAAGCGGCTGTCGCCCAGCCTCACCTGCAGGTCATACACCCGCTTGGGCCCCCGCCCGAACAGGCCACCGCCGCGACGCTGCACGCGGGTCATCCCCGGGAGGCTCTCCTCGAGCTTGCTCGCGAGCGCCTCCACGGATATCCGCAGGTCGCCCCCGTCGGCCCGCAGGCCGGCCGCGGAGAGGTCGAAGTCCTGCCCGGAGTCCTCGTCCGTCTCGTGCGACGACGCCACACGCCTAACCCTACCCCCGCACGACCCCGGGGTAGACTCGGGCGCCCTGGCGGTAGAACACGACAAGCGCTTTCCCGGTGAGTCCGACGAGTACCGTCGCGAGCGCAACCGGCTGCTCGAGGCGGAGGTGGAGCTGCGCCGCGAGATCGAGCGGGTGGCGGCCCAGCGCCGGGCGCTCCCCCCCGGCGGGGTCGTGCCCGAGGACTACGTGTTCGAGCGCGCCGGCGGTGACGGCGGGAAGGTCCGCTTCTCGGAGCTGTTCGAGCCGGGGAAGGACACGCTGGTCGTGTACGGGTTCATGTTCCCCCGCTACTCGACCGACGACAGGCCCCCTCCGTCCGGCGGCAGGACGGCCGCGCTTCCGCTGGTGGAGACACCGTGTGCGTCGTGCACCTCGATGCTCGACTCGCTCGACGGCGCGGCCCGTCAGCTGCCCCGCCAGATCAACCTGGCGGTGGTCGCGAAGGCCGCCCCCGAGCGGATCGCCGCCTTCGCCGAGGACCGCGGGTGGCGGCACCTGCCGCTGCTGTCCTCACGGTCGAACGACTTCAACCGCCACTACCACTCCGAAACGCCCGAGGGCGAGCAGCAGCCGGTGCTGAACGTGTTCCAGCGCGACGGCGGGGAGATCCGCCACTGCTGGGCCACCGAGCTGGTGTGGACCCCCCGCGAGGAGGGGATGGACCCCCGCCACGTGGACTCGATCTGGCCGCTCTGGAACGTGCTCGACATGACCCCCGGCGGCCGCGGGAGCATGCAGAGCTTCCCGGCGCTCGGCTGAGTCGCAACCCGGGGACCTGCAGGCCGGGCGATGGGGAAGGTCGCGGTGCACGAGTTCATCACCCTCGACGGGGTGATCGAGAGCCCGGGGTGGACGTTCGAGTACGGCTTCGACCCGAAGATGGGCGAGGCCATCGGGGCGATCGTCGGCGACAGCCGGGCGATCCTGCTCGGCCGCCGGACCTACGAGGAGTTCGCCCCCGCGTGGTCCACCCGCACCGCCTCGGACGACCCGGGGGCGCCGTTCTTCAACGAGTCCCCCAAGTACGTCGTCTCGGGCACCCTCCAGAGCACCGACTGGAACAACTCCACCGTCCTCGGCCCGTATGACCGGGGGGCGATCGCCGAGCTCAAGGACCGCGTCGGGGACATCTACGTCAGCGGCAGCGCAACGCTCGTGCGGGCGCTGCTCGCGGACGGTCTCGTGGACGAGCTCCACCTGTTCGTGTTCCCGCTCACGCTGGGAGCGGGCAAGCGCCTGTTCGACGCCCGCTCGGAGCTCAAGCTGCGGCTGCTCGCCGGCGAGACCTACGACAACGGGGCTGTCCACCTCACCTACGGCCCGGCCGGGTGACCGACCCGCCGGCGCGGTGGTGGGGATCGGCGGCGTTGCCCGGTCCGCGCGGCGGAACAGGCGAGGCGGACGGCACCGGCGGCCAGGGGGAACCGCCGGCGCGTCCGTTCCGCCGCCGTACAGCTCAGGCCGCCGAGGCTGCGGAGCCGGCCCTGGCCCCGTTCGACCCGGAGCCCGACACGTCGACGATGTCGCCGATCTCGACGCCTCCGCCGAACTCGACTGCGGGGCATCCCTTTGCGAGCTCGGCCGCCGCGGCGGCGTCGGGGGCGTCGATCAGCGAGTAGCCGCCGAGCCGGGTGCCCGCCGTCTGGCCGATCGGCGAAGCGTCGTTGACGGGGTTGCCGATCTCCACGACGCTCGAGCCGAGCGCTTGGAACCATCCCATCCAGGCGGCGGAGCGGGCCTCCCGGCCGGCGTCGTCGAGCCCGGCCATGGCCTCGTCCATCGGCTGTGGGGGTACGCGGTAGGTGAACAGGAACGTGGGCATCTGCGGTCCTCCTTCGGTGGTTGAAATGCGGTGCCGGTCCTTTGGACACCCACCCGCCCCAGAAGGGGTCGCTCACGCGCGGCGGGAGCCACGCACCCCGGTTGCGCCCCCTTTTCGAGAGATCGGGTGTCTGAAGGTGTGATGACCCCGAGCAGCCGTGATGCGAGGATGGGTGCGTGAGCGAGCAGCTGCTGTCGCGTGCCACCTCGGGCGACGAGCAGGCGTTCCGCGAGCTCACCGACCCGCTGCGCCGGGAGCTGCAGCTGCACTGCTACCGGATGCTGGGCTCGATGCAGGACGCTGAGGACATGGTCCAGGAGACGATGCTCGGGGCCTGGCGCGGGCTGGGGAGCTTCGAGGGGAGGGCCTCGGTGCGCTCGTGGCTGTACCGGATCGCAACCAACCGCTGCCTGAACGCGCTCCGCGACGCCCGCCGCCGCCCCCCGCCCGCGAGCGAGGCGCCGCCCCACTTCCCGGCGCCCACCCGCATGGCCGAGCCGACGTGGCTCGAGCCCTACCCCGACGTGCTGCTGGAGGGACTCACCGACGGGGCCCCCGGGCCCGAGTCCCGCTACGAGGCCCGGGAGACGGTGCAGCTGGCGTTCATCGCGGCCCTCCAGGCCCTCCCTCCGCGCCAGCGGGCGGCGCTCGTGCTGCGCGACGTGCTGGGCTACCGCGCGTCCGAGGTCGCGGAGCTGCTCGACAGCAGCGAGGACTCCGTCAAGAGCGCGCTCAAGCGGGCCCGTACGACCATGGAGCAGCGCCTCCCCGGCGGACGCGACCAGGCTCCCCTGCCGGAGTCGCCCCAGGAGCGCGAGCTGGTGGGGGCCTTCGCCGAGGCCTGGGAGTCCGGCGACGTGGACCGGATCGTGTCGCTGCTGACGGAGGACTCGTGGCTGACGATGCCCCCGCTCCCGCTCGAGTACCAGGGCCCCGAGGCGATCGCCACCTTCTTCACGGCGATCGTCGGCACCCGGGCCGGGCGGCCGGTCCGGCTCGTCCCCACCCGCGCCAACACCCAGCCGGCGATCGCGAGCTATCTGGCCGACCCCCACGGCGGCGTCGCCCACGCGACGGTGCTGACCGTCCTCACCCTCGAGGGGGATCGCATCTCGGCCCTCACCGGCTTCAGCGACTCGGGCGTGTTCACCCGCTTCGGCCTGCCCCGCACGCTCCCGGCCGACTAGCTTTCGCGCCGGCTGTCAGCTCTCGGAGATCCGCCGCAGCAGCTCCACGGCCTTCTCGAGCAGCCGCTGCTCGTCTGCCGTGAGCTGCTCGGAGATCGCACTCGCCAGCCACCCCTCGCGGTGGCGGCGGTCCTCCTGCAGGGCGGCGATCCCCGTGCCGGTCATCTCCACCAGCATCCTGCGCCCGTCGGAGGGGTCGGGACGGCGGGACACGAGCCCGTCCCCCTCGAGGTCCGCCACCGTCTGGGCCATCGACTGGGGCTTGACCCCTTCGCGGGCCGCCAGGTCGCTGACCCCGGCCGGGCCTTCCCGGTCGAGCCTCCCCAGGACCGCCCCGTGCGTGAGCGGGAAGCGGTGCTCGGCCCGCAGCCGCCGCACGAGCCTCCCGATCACGTTCCTCAGCTCGCTCGCGATCCGGCCCGTGTCCGAGGGTGTGCTGGTGCTCATTTCAACAGGTGGACTGAACAGTTTGCCTGTATAATATGCCTCGGTGAACGACCGTTACAAGTGGATCGCCCTGTCGAATACGACCCTCGCGATCCTGCTCGCGACGCTCGACCTGTCGATCACCCTGATCGCGATGCCGGACATCTTCCGCGGCATCAAGCTCGATCCCCTCCAGGCCTCCAACAGCTTCTACCTGCTGTGGATGATCCTCGGGTACATGATCGTGGGCTCGGTCCTGATCGTGAGCCTCGGGCGCTTCGGGGACATGTACGGACGGGTCCGCATCTACAACCTCGGCTTCGTCATCTACACGGCCGCCTCCCTGTTCCTGGCCGTGGACTGGCTCACCGGTCCCGCCGGAGCCGACTATCTGATCGGCTTCCGCATCGTCCAGGGGATCGGTGGGGCCTGCCTGATGGCCAACGCGGCGGCCATCATCACCGACGCGTTCCCCCAGCACCAGCGCGGCATGGCGCTCGGCATCAACAACATCGTCGGCGTCAGCGGGATGTTCATCGGGCTGGTCCTGGGCGGCCTGCTGGCTCCCATCAGCTGGCGCCTGGTGTTCCTGATCTCGGTCCCGGTGGGCCTGTTCGGGACCGTGTGGGCGTACCTGAAGCTGCGTGAGATAGGGGTCCACAAACGCTCCCGGGTGGACTGGTGGGGCAACATCACCTTCGCCCTCGGGCTGATCTCCCTGATGGTGGCGATCACGTACGGGATCCGTCCCGCCGGCGGGCACTCCACCGGTTGGATGAGCCCGCGGGTGCTCGTCCTGGTGGCGGTCTCGGTGGCGCTCCTGAGCGCCTTCGCGGTGATCGAGCGGCGGGCGTCGGACCCGATGTTCCGCCTGCCCCTGTTCCGTATCCGGGCCTTCTCCTTCGGCACCCTCTCGACCTTCCTGTCGGCGGTCGCCAGGGGCGGGCTGATGTTCATGCTGATCATCTGGCTGCAGGGCATCTGGCTGCCCGAGCACGGCTACAACTTCACCGACACCCCCCTGTGGGCCGGCATCTACATCCTCCCCCTGACGTTCGGGATGCTGGTCAGCGGACCCACCTCCGGCTACCTGTCCGACCGCTTCGGCGCGAGGTGGTTCGCGAGCGGGGGGATGGTGGCGTGCGCGGTCTCCTTCGGGCTGCTGATGCTGCTCCCGATCGACTTCCCGTATCCGCTGTTCGCCGCCATCCTCGCCTTCAACGGGGTCGCCATGGGGATGTTCGCCTCCCCCAACCGGGCCGCGGTGATGAACAGCCTTCCCCCGGGGGACCGCGGCGCCGGCGGGGGCATGAACCAGACCTTCCAGAACTCCGCCCAGGTGATCTCGGTCGGGATCTTCTTCTCGCTGATGGTGATCGGGTTGTCCGGCACCCTGCCCCACACCCTCGACAGCGGCCTCACCGCCCACGGGGTCCCCGCCGCCTCCGCCTCGAGCGCCTCCCACCTGCCTCCGATCTCGGTCCTGTTCGCAGCCTTCCTCGGCTACAACCCGATCCAGCACCTGCTCGGCGCCCACGTGCTGGCGGGGCTGAGCGCCCACTCCCAGGCGCTCCTCACCGGCCGCGGCTTCTTCCCCCAGCTGATCTCCAAGCCGTTCCACAACGGCCTCGACAACGCGTTCGTGTTCTCGATCGTCGCGTGCCTGGTCGCTGCCGCGGCCTCGTCCCTGCGCGGGGGCCGCTATCACGCCACGGACGAGTCCCCCGCCCCGGCACCCGCGGGCGCCCCGGCGCACGTGCCCGCGGCGGCGGCGCCGCCGGTGGCGCGGACTGGCGAGCCCGAGCCGGCGGTCCAGCGCCAGCTCGCCTGATCAGCGCTCCCTGTAGGGGTAGAAGCGCGAGCGGTTGCCGGCCTCCCAGGCCTCCCGGAAGCCGGGCGCGGTGATGTCCCAGTCGGGGCGGATCTGCATCGTGATCTCCCGCAGGTCGCACCGCAGCTGCTCGGCCGAGGGCCGCCCCCAGAACCAGTAGCCGTTGTAGACGGTGTGGATCTCCAGCCCCGGCTTCAGCACCAGCGTGTGGGGGATCATCGGGTCGTGGGTGGGGTCCGTGTACTCCTGGATGTCGAGGTCCTTCTGCACGTGCCGGCCGGCGTCCGAGAGGAACGTCCAGTGGGCTCCCACGGCGGCCCGGAACTCGTTCAGCTCGAGGATGTTGTCGGTCGCGATCGTGACGATCTTCGTGTAGGCCACGTCCACCCTGGGCTCGAACTCGGCCAGTTCGAGGTGCTGCTGGTGGTCCTTGGGGCAGAACTGCCCGCGCGATAGCACCAGCACCATCGGGTCGGAGCCCTGCAGCTCGCTGAGCTTCCTGCGGGTCTTGGTGTGGTCGGTGAGCTCGTAGTCCGGGAAGGTCCCCCCGGGCACTATGTCGCTGCGCATCGTGTTCGTCTCCTCTCGTATCGCGGGGTCGAGATGTGATGATGCAAGACGCCGTGGCGGCGGCCCGGGTTGCCGCCACCCTTTCCCATGAGTGCCGCGCACGCCGACCCCGCAACGGACGAGCACCCGCCTTCGGGCTGGCACGAGCGCCTGCGCCGGGCGGCGGTGATCGTCCTCCTGGTGGTCCTTCTGGGGGCCGCCGCGAGCCTGTTCGGGTGGGAACTCGGGAGTTGGTTCGAAAAGCTCTGGGACACGATCACGAAGATCTCGCTCGGCTATCTGGTCGCGGGGATCGTCCTGATCACGATCCAGACGACGACCACCGCCTATGCGTGGTACTCGATCCTGCGCTTCGCCTACGGGCGCGTGTCGGTCCGCTGGATCCAGGTGTACGCCTGCTACGCCACGGCCGTGGCGCTCAACTACGTGCTACCCGCGAACCTCGGCACGCTGGTGATGCTGCTGATGTTCCTGGCCACCATCGCCGGCGCCACCTTCGCCGGGCTGATCGCCGGCTACGTGGTCCAGAAAGTGTTCTACACGGCGATCGGGGTGGCCACCTGGCTGTACCTGTTCGCCACCATCGGGGGCTCGTTCAGCCAGCAGTTCGGCTTCATCGAGGAACACCCGGTGTCGGTGATCATCATCGTGGTGGGCGGCGCCGCCCTGATCGTGCTGGTGGCCCGGATCCTCAAAAAGCAGATCCACAAGTGGTGGCAGCAGGCCAAGGAGGGGGGCGAGATCATCGTCCACCCGCGTCTGTACCTCGTCGGCGTGCTGACCCCCGAGGTGGTGAGCTGGATCGCGATGTTGGGCACCATCGCCGTGTTCCTGGCCGCCTACAACATCCCCGTCGACTTCCACACCGTGATGCGCGTGGTGGCGGGCAACTCGATCGCCAACATGACCTCGGTGACACCCGGCGGCGCCGGCGTCGTCCAGGGCTTCAACACGCTGTCCCTGAAAGGCATCACCAGCGCCACCAACGCCACCGCCTACTCCGTCGCCCAGCAGCTCGTGAGCACCGCCTGGAGCATCGTCCTCGCGCTGATCCTTCTGATCCGCGCATTCGGCTGGTCGGGCGGGCGCGAGCTGGTCGAGCAGTCCTACGCCGAAGCCCGCGAGAAGCGTGCCGAACAGCTGGCCGAACGCCGCGCCAGGAAGGCCGGCGAGGGCTCCGCCTAGCTTGAGCTGTCGGCCCCGCTGATCGCCCGAGCGGGGGCGCCCCCGGCCTCGCGGAAGGTGACCAGGCGCCGGCGGCGCTCGTCGTAGAGCTTCAGCCGGGTCGCCCGCAGGCCGTCCATGAAGGTCAGCGTGGGGACGTCGTGGAGCGCGGGCGTGTCGTCGTGGGCCCGGCGGAGGTTGTAGTTGGGGATCCCCGCGTTCAGGTGGTGGACGTGGTGGTAGCCGATGTTCCCGCTGCAGAAGCGCAGCACCGCTGGCAGCTTCAGGAACGAGCTCCCCCGCAGGGCGGCGTCGGTGAAGCTCCAGTCGTCCCCGTCGTCCCAGTAGACGTCCTCGAACTGGTGCTGCACGTAGAACAGCCAGATCCCGGCCGACCCGGCCAGCAGCGCCGGCAGGAAGACGACGATCAGGTAATCCTCCCAGCCGATCAGCCAGACCAGCAGCGCCACCATCGCGAGCACCGCCACGTCGGTGACGAGCACGCTGCGCCGCATCCTCGGGCGGGCGTCCTTGGCCACGATCCGGGGTCCCACCATCAGGGCGACGATCGGCCCGACCCCGAACATCACCAGCGGATTGCGCAGCAGCCGGTAGGCGAGCCTGCCCCGCGGCGAGCGCGCTTCGTACTCGGCCACGGTCAGCATCAGCACGTCTCCCGTCCCGCGCCGGTCGAGGTCACCGGAGGAGGCGTGGTGGACGGCGTGGTCGTGGCGCCAGCGGGTGAAGGGCGAGTACAGGAGCATTCCGATCGAGCGCCCCAGGTACTGGTTCATCCGCCGGGAGGCGAGGAACGAGCCGTGGGAGCAGTCGTGGAAGACGATGAAGGACCGCACCAGGAAGGCGGCCGTCGGGACGACCAGCAGCACGGCCAGGGCGGAGTGCTGGAGCAGCACGTAGAGCGTTACCGAGAGGGCCAGATAGGGGAGCACCGAGGTGCCCAGGCAGAAGATCGCCCGCCCCGAGTCGGGGGTCGCATACGGCGCGAGCTGGCTCCGAAGCGACCTCGCGTCCGTCTCCCCGGAGCCGGCACGCAGCGGCCCCGCCAGGCGGCGCGGCCCTGCTTGGTTTGGTACCGCAGCCCCCAAGTCGGTTCGGCGGAAAGGTACACGCCGGTCAGGCGGAGGGCGCTAGTCGTTGCGCTTCGGCGGAAGCGAGTGGGCGAAGTCCAGCCCCCGCCGCACCCACGGCTTCAGCTGGCGGGCGGTCCGGATGCCCTCGTGCTCGACGAAGATCCACCCCGGCATCGCTCGCCCCCGCATCTCGACCAGCCGCGCGTGGGGCCGGGACTCGGCTTCGCCGCTGCGCTCGGCCCCGACCCTCACCATCAGCCCACCGTGACGGGAGGCCGACATCGCCAGGTGCCCGTTGACGAGGAACGCGAGCCCGCCGAACATCCTCCGCTCGGTCACGTTCTCGACCTCCGCCAGCTGCTCGCGTATCCGCTCGGCGAGGTCGGGGTCGAAGGGCACGCGGGGAAGATACCGCCGCCCCCGACGATCAACGGGCTAGATATGAGGGGCGAGCGGCCTCACCGGGTCGAGCCAGCGCGGTTGCCCCGCTCGCCAGCCGCCGGCGAGTGAGATCTCGCTCAGCAGCTCCGCGTATTCCACCTCGTCCGGCCCCGCCCCGGCGCCGAACCCGAACAGCAGCTCGGGCGCGAGCGCGGCGTTCATCTGCGCCCGCCCCGTCAGCAGCCGCCGGTAGTCGTTGCGCTGGAGCTGGCTCCGGTGCGCAGAGAGCGCCTGGAGGATCTCCCCGAGACGGTCGTTGTCGAAGGCCGTGGCGAGCGTCGGTTGTGGCAGCGAGGCCCACACGGTCCACGTCCACCAGCTCTCGACGGCGGTCCCGGCGCTCAGCACCTCACGCACCGTCCTGCCGACGAGCTCGTGTCCGGGGTGGCGGTCGTGGGGGCTCGGGGAGACGACGATCTGCGGTTCGTGGGCCTCGACCTGGGTCCGGACCAGGAGCGCCAGCTCCCGCGCCGCGTCCGGGTCGGCCTCGGTGCTCGAGATCGGCACCGGTGTCTGCGGCACGACCAGCTCGAACCGCGCGAGCCGGCAGGCGCGCTCCAGCTCGCGCCGGCGAACGTCCCGTTCGGAGGTCCGTCCGAGGCTGCAGGCGACGTTGACGACCTGGGCACCGCCGTCGCGCAGCGCCATCAGCGTGGCGGGGGCGC
>DATJOU010000012.1:0-3109 GCA_035506775.1 Solirubrobacteraceae bacterium
AAAAGCCCAGAAATGCCCCGTAGAATGGGCACTTCTGGGCTCTAGCGGAGGGGGGGAGATTCGAACTCCCGGTACGCCAATAAGACGCACAACGGTTTTCGAGACCGCCGCATTCAACCGCTCTGCCACCCCTCCGGGCGACACCCCAGGCTAGTCCATCGACCGGCCCGCCCCGCGACCCGCGCCGGACCGGCAGCGGCGGTGCGAGGGGCGCGACCCGAGCTCAGCGGCGGGCCGCGAAGAACTCGCTCAGCAGGCGGGCCGACCGCTCGGCGAGGACGCCCCCGGTGACCGTGGGCCGGTGGTTCAGTCGGGGCTCCCCGAGCACGTCGAGCACCGACCCGCAGGCCCCCGCCTTGGGGTCGGTCGCCCCGAACACGACCTCGGGGATGCGGGCGAGCACGATCGCCCCCGCACACATCGCGCAGGGCTCCAGGGTCACGTACAGGGTGGTGTCCAGCACGCGCCAGCTTCCGCACACCTTCGCCGCCTCCCGGATTGCGAGGATCTCCGCATGGGCCGTGGGATCCTGGAGGCGCTCACGTTCGTTGTGGGCCGCCGCGATCACCTCCTCACCGCGGACGACCACCGCGCCGATCGGGACGTCGTCGTGTTTAAGTGCTTGCTCGGCCTGATGCAGCGCGAGTTCCATCGGGTGCGCCTTCTGGGGCAGGGGCTGTCGATTCATCCCTGAGAAGTGCGTCTCTGCGAGAGTCCCTGCGGCCCCAGCCAAGTCACGCAGTCATTATCGAAGACCAGATGAAGCTGTCCCCCACCAGAACGCTCCTGCTCGCCCTCGTGCTGGCCGCCCTCGCCGCGGCGGCCTTCGCCTCCACGGCCGGAGCCGCACCCCGGAAGATCGTGATCGGCTACGGACCCCAGGGTGGGACCACGGCGCAGGCCGCGAGCGCCGGCGACGGCTCCTCCTCGGAAGCGTCCCCCGAACGCACCCAGGTCGTGGACGTCGCTCCCGGCACGAGCATGTCGGCGGCCCTCGATCGGGCCCGCAGCCGCCCGGGGGTCGCGTGGGCGGTCCCCGACGAGACCGCACGCGTCGCCGGGGAAGGGTTCATCCCCGACGATCCGGGCACCGGGAACGAAGCGGGGGGCTGGCGCAACCTGCAGTGGAACTTCGTCGGGCCCTTCGGGGTCGGCGCTCCGGAAGCGTGGGAACACCTGATCGCCGACCACCATCCGGGCGGAAAGGGCACGATCGTGGCCGTCCTCGACACCGGTGTGGCCTACACCAACTGGCACAGGTTCCGCCGCTCCCCGGATTTCGGCCGCTTCCAGTTCGTCCAGGGCCGTGACTTCATCAACCGCGGAGGCCCCCCGGTGGACCGCAACGGTCACGGCACCTTCGTGGCGGCCACGATCGCCGAGGACACCGACAACGGATACGGCCTCACCGGTCTCGCCTACGGCACCAAAATCATGCCCGTGCGGGTGCTCGACACCCAGGGCGAAGGCGAAGCCTCGACGATCGCCGAAGGGATCGACTTCGCCGTCAAGCACCACGCCCAGGTGATCAACCTCAGCCTCGAGTTCGGTCCGGGCGTCACCGCCAGGGACATACCCGAGCTGATCAACGCGATCCGCTATGCCCACCACAAGGGGGTCCTGGTGGTGGCCGCGGCCGGCAACGAGGCCCACCGCGCGATCGCCTACCCGGCACGTGCCCCCTACGTCGTCTCGGTGGGCGCCACCACCGAACACGGATGCCTGGCCGCCTATTCCAACGACGGTCCCGGCCTCACGATCGTGGCCCCGGGGGGCGGGCCGGACGCGAACCTCCCGGGCGACCCCGACTGCCACCCCAACGAACCCTCCGGCCGGGACGTCTTCCAGGTCACACTCACCGGAGGCTCACCCCGGAAGTTCGGGATCCCGCTCGGCTACGAAGGCACCTCGATGGCCACTCCCCACGTGGCTGCCACGGCGGCCCTGGTGATAGCCAGCGGCGTCCTCGGACCCCATCCCGCCCCCTCCGTGCTCGTCGCACGCCTCACGGCAACGGCCCGCAAACTCGGCGGGGGAGGCGACGAATCGCTCTACGGAGCCGGTCTCGTCGACGCCGCCGCGGCAACCGCCCCCGGCGGCCCCTACGCGATCGCCGGCTGACCCCTCCCGGCGGGCGAGACCGCTGACGCTCGGCGCCTCCGCCGTCGCCCTCGCCCTCACGGTCGCCGTCGCCGTCGCCCTGGCCGTCGCGTGGCCGGCCCCGACCGTGGCGGCCCGGGGCGAGGGTGAAGGAGCCCTGCTCCCACCCGCCGCGGCGGCGTCGTTCCGGGTCCTCACCGCCAGGCTTCCCGGTCGGGTCGAGCTGGCGGTCCAGCCGCTCGGCTCGGGTCCGCTGCAGGAGCTCGGCGGGGACGAGCCGGCTCACGGCTGGAGCACCACCAAGGTGCTGGTGCTCACGTCCCTGTTGAAGGTTCGTGGCCGGACCGGCCTCACGGCGGCCGAGCGTGCCTGGGCGCGGTCCGCGATCACCGAATCCGACAACGAAAGCGTGCTCCTGCTGTTCGGTGACCTCGAGCGTCTGCAGGGCGGGCTCCGGCGCGCGAGCGCGTACATGGAATCGGTGCTGAGAGACGCCGGGGACACCACCACGAGAGTCGCCACCGCTCCTCCCCCGGCGGGCGCGGTGACCACGTTCGGACAGACCGAGTGGAGCCCGGGAGAGGCCGTGGGGTTCTTCCGGGCGCTGGCGCTGGGGTGCCTGCTGGGACCCGAGCAGACGTCCTACGTGCTGGGGCTGATGCAGCACATCATCAGCAGCGAGAGCTGGGGGCTCGGCTCGGGGGGCTTCACCCGCCTCGCCTTCAAGGGCGGATGGGGTCCCGAGGGCGACGGCTACCTGGTGAGGCAGTCCGGGATCGTCGATCCGGGCTCACCCGACGGGGCCGCGATCGCGATCGTCACCCGTGCACCCGATTTCGCGACCGGAACCACGACCCTCACGCGGGTCGCGAGGTGGCTCGAGCATCACCTGCGGCTGAGCTCCCGCCCCGCCGCCGGCTGTCCAAGGCCGGCCACCGCCCCGGCCACTGGCTAACCTGCCGGGCGAGTTGCCCGGGCCCGAGGCGCCAGACAGCTGCGACATAGCCGT
>DATJOU010000013.1:0-2499 GCA_035506775.1 Solirubrobacteraceae bacterium
CCCGGCGCCAAGCACGTCCCCAAGTCGTTTCTGGAGTCGCGGATCGAGGGCGCGGTGCCCGATCGCTCGCAGCACGTGATCCTCTACTGCCAGTCGGGGAACCGCTCGGCGTGGGCCGCGCGGACGCTGATCGAGGACCTCGGCTACGAGAGCGTCGAGTCGATGACCGGCGGCATCACGCTGTGGAAGGACCGCGGCTATGACGTCGACATCCCGCGCTCGCTGACCGCGGAGCAGCGCGAGCGCTACTCGCGCCACCTGCTCGTGCCCGAGATCGGCGAGGCCGGGCAGCGCAAGCTGCTCGAGGCGCGCGTGCTGCTGCTCGGCGCCGGCGGCCTGGGGTCGCCCACCGCGCTGTACCTGGCGGCGGCCGGCGTGGGCACGCTCGGGATCGTGGACGACGACGAGGTGGACCTCTCCAACCTCCAGCGCCAGGTGATCCACTCCACCCAGCGGGTCGGGATCCCGAAGGTGGACTCGGCCGAGGAGTCGATCCACGCGCTCAACCCGGACGTGAACGTCGTCAAGTACAAGACGCGCGTGGACGCGTCGAACATCGTCGAGATCATCCAGGACTACGACGTGGTCGTCGACGGCGTGGACAACTTCCCCACCCGCTACCTGCTCAACGACGCCTCCGTGCGGCTGCGGATCCCGGTCGTGTCGGCCTCGATCCTCGGCTTCGACGGCCAGCTGTCGGTGTTCAAGCCCTACGACGGCCCGTGCTACCGCTGCCTGTTCCGCGAGCCGCCCCCGGCCGAGCTGGCCCCCTCGTGCGGCGCCAACGGCGTGCTCGGGGTGCTGCCCGGGACGATGGGACTGCTGCAGGCCACCGAGGTCGTGAAGCTGATCCTCGGGATCGGAGACCCGGCCATCGGACGGCTGCTGCTGTACGACGCCCTCGGGGCCACGCTCACCGAGGTGAAGGTGCACCGGGACCCGGAGTGCCCGATCTGCTCCCGCGCCCCGGACGAGATCGCCGACGAGGAGATGGGCGTGTTCCCCGACTACGAGGCGTTCTGCGCCGCAGCCGGTTAGCCTCCCGTCGCGATGGCCACGATCAAGATCCCCCCGGTGCTGCGGGCATCGGTAGGCGGCGAGAAGCAGGTGGGTGCCAACGGCTCCAACGTGGGCGAGGTGCTCCGCGACCTGGCCACCAGCCACCCCGCCACCGAGAGCCAGCTGTTCTCGGCCGAGGGTGAGCTCAACCGCTACGTCAACGTGTACCTCAACGACGAGGACGTACGCGTGCTCGACGGCCTGGCGACACCGGTCGGGGACACCGACACGCTGGTGATCCTGCCGGCCATGGCCGGCGGCTGACGCCGCCGGTCCCTAGCGGAAGCCCTTCAGCGTCCACACGCCGAGGTTGACCTTGCTCGCTTCGGGGGCGGACCCCGACGCGGTCAGGATCACCAGCAGCCCGGCTCGCGGCGGTGAGTGGGGGTGGTGCAGGAGGTGCTTTCGCAGCGTGCGCCGCAGCGCTGCCGGTACGGGGATCGTGAGCGTCCCGTGGGCGTCCGCCCCCGCCCGTCCCAGCGGGCTCTGCATGGTCCAGTGGTGGCCGCCGAGCGTCACCGTGAGAGCGGCGATCCCGCTGCATGGGCTCGAGCCGCACCCGAACACGACCTTCAGCGAGCGCACGTCGATCAGCCCCCGGGGGGCGTGTGTGGGTATCACGGCCGGCTTGGTGGCGGCAGTCGTCCCGGAGCCCGGCTTGCCGGTGCCGGAGCCTGCCGGCGGCGCCTTTGCCGTCTGCACGGTGATCTCGTACTCGGGCGAGGTCGAGGGTCTATAGACCGTGTCGGGGGATCCCGAGAACGAGGCCGTGATGCCGTGTTCGCCGGCGGTCGGGTAACTGATTTCGCAGGTGGCGATGCCGGTGGTCGTGCTGACAGCTTGGGTCGCGCAGTCGCTGATCGGGGTGCCGGCGTCCTTGAAGGCAACGCTGCCGCCGTCCGGGACGGGAGTGACGGTGGCGGTGTAGGTGACGGGTTGCCCGGTCACCGCGATGCCGGCGGAGGCCGCCAGTTTCGTGCCGGTTTCGGTCTGGGCCGTGGTGTCCGCAAAGGATGAGGTGGACGGCCTGTAGAGCGAATCGGTCGAGCCGGAGAAGGACGCGCTGATCGTGTGGGCTCCGATCGTCGAGAAGCTGACCTCGCAGGTGGCGATGCCGGTGGTCGTGTTGACCGCTTGGGTCGTGCAGCCGCCGATCGGGGTGCCGGTGTCCTTGAAGGCGACGGTGCCGTCGTCGGGGGCCGGCGTGACGGTCGCGGTGTAGGTGACGAATTCGTTCTTCGACGGGGAGCTCGTGGAGGCTTCCAGTCTCGTGCTGGTTTCGGTCTCGACGGTGGTTTCGACCGGGGGAGATTCGGAGGCTTCGTAGAGCGTGTCGACGGAGCCCGAGAACGACGCGGTGATCTTCCTCACGCCGACGGTCGCGTAGCTGGTTTTGCAGGTGGCGATGCCGGTGGTCGTGTTCACGGCGCGCGTTTCGCA
>DATJOU010000014.1:0-6765 GCA_035506775.1 Solirubrobacteraceae bacterium
GTCGGGCTCCACGCCGACGGCCTGGAGCTCCTCGATCGCGCGGCGCATCAGCTGCGGGCGCAGCTCGGCGTCGTAGCGGTCGACATCGCCGCCGACCTCCTCGAGCTGGGACTTCTCGGCCGGCACCAGCAGCTCGAACAGGAACCGCCGGTCGTGGCCGTGCAGCCACTCGCTGAGGCGCCTGAGCTTGTCGCTCTGCTCGCGGTTGGCCTGCTCGTCGCCGTCGGGGTTGTAGCGGACGAGCACCTTCGTGAAGTCCGGATTGAAACGTTCGATGTGGGCCGCGAACTCGTCTCCGTACTGGAAGTCGAAGTAGGGCTGCCCGGAGCGCTCCGCCGGCATCGCCAGCTTGAGGCCCGCCGCGCGTGCCTCCTCGGGCACGGTCGAGCCGAACTGCTCGTCCACGAGCACCCCCGTGACGGCCGGGTCGGCGCCCGCGCTGACGGCCTGCAGCATGCCCTCGAAGATCAGGTGCTTGGCGTCGGCGATGATCGCGGTCTGCTCGCCGTCGGGCTCCCCCTCGATCCCGAAGAACTTCTTCTGGAAGGACCCGCGATGGTCGAAAGCGAGGATGTAGAGGGTTCCCTCGTAGCCCAGGTTCATGTCCGCCAGTATTACCAGAGAGGGCGAGGGGCGTGGATCGGGAGGTCCTTAGAATGGGGACGGAGATGAGCTCGGGCGCCGACCTCTTCGTCGTCTGCAAACAGTGCGGGTCGGAGGTGAGTCCGTACATCACCGAGTGCCCGTACTGCGGCAGCCGGCTGCGTCGCCGTGCTCCCAAGCTGCCCCGTGCGGGCGCCCCCAAACGTCCCCGTCGCAGGGCCCGGCTGGCGGCCCTGCTGTCCCGCCCCGGGACCGCTGCACGGCGGCGCTCGGCGCCGGCCCCCACGGGTGTCCACAGCGACCGCTGGGCGCTCACGCGGCCCTACGCGACGATCACGCTGGTGGTGCTCAGCTGCGCGGCCTGGATCGTGATCCACGCCGAACCGCAGGCGTACGGGAAACTGGCCATCTTCGGGCCCATCGAGCACCACTGGTGGAAGCTCGTGACCTGCGCCTTCGCCTACGGCCCCCGGGCGATCCCGGCCTTCGTCATCATCACCACGATCGCCATCTTCGGATGGCTGCTGGAGCGCCGTCACGGCCCCTTCATCGTGCTGGTGGTGTTCCTCGGAGCGACGGTCACCGGCGCGCTGGTGGCACTCGCGGTGTACGAATTCGCCGTCGTCACGACCGCCAACAGCGGCGCCCTGGCGCTGCTCGCAGCCTGGGCGGTGCCGGACCTGGCGGCGGCCCGCTCGCGCTCCTACTACGAGGGCGACCTGCTCGGGGCCTGCGTGATCGCGCTGCTGCTGCTTGTGCTCCCGTTCGCCTACTCGCTGTCCCCGATCAGCTGGCTGGCAGGCGTGGTCGGGCTCGGCTTCGGGCTGCTCGTGGGGCTGGCCCTGCAGCTACGCGAGCCGGCACTGCCCAGCTAGTAGGCGGCAGGCGCTAGGGGCGCCCGGGGGGTTGGTCGGGGATCCGGTCGAGCACCGGGCCCGAGCTGCGGAAGACCAGGTTCAGGGCCCCCGCGATGATGGCGCCGCCGATCGGGGCGACGATGTAGATCCACTGGTTGGTGAAGGTCCCGTCCACGATCGCCGGGCCGAGCGAGCGGGCGGGGTTGAACGAGCCGCCGCTGATCGGTCCCGCGGTGGTCGCGGCCGTGAAGATGAACAGGCCGATCCCGAAGGGGGCGAAGACCCCGTTCCAGGGGGCCCGGTCGTCGGCTGCGAGGGTGGCGATCACGAGCAGGAACAGCCCCGTGAAGATCGCCTCCAGCGTGAAGGCCTGGCCGTTGCTGACCCCGTGCCCGGGCATCGTCAGGGTCGCGTGCAGCACGGTCTCGTTGAAGATCGCCCGGGTCGCCCCGGCGGCCGCGATCCCGCCCACGAGCTGGGCCGCCCAGTAGGCGGGCACCTCGGCGATCGGGAAGCGTTTGGCGGCCGCCAGGCCGGCGCTCACGGCCGGGTTGTAGTGGCCGCCCGAGATGTGCCCGAGGGCGAAGATCATGGCCGCGAGCCCGAACCCGAACCCGGCCGCCACACCGACGGCTTCGATCGCGCTCGAGCCCTCCGTCGTGAGGGCGGCGATGCCGGTGAAGCCGATGAAGAAGAAACCGAAGGTCCCGACCAGCTCGGCGAGCAGGCGGCGCGGCAGATCGGCGGTCATCGACTACACCTCCCCGGGGGGTCTCGGACGACTTGGCGCCGCGAAGATACGGTCCCCGCCGGACGGTCCGGCCCGTCATCCGCCGACCCGACGGCCCGCCTGGGCTATAACTCGAGTGGATGACGCACGCTGTCGTGCTGATCGAGGCCGAGCGCGACGCGCTGTCGTCCCTCGGCGGCGAGCTGGCGGACATCGAGGGAGTCGCCGAGGCCTACTCGGTGACCGGGGAGTGGGACTTCGTGGCGATCGTGAGGGTTCCCCGCCACGAGCAGCTGGCCGACGTCGTGACGGGTGAGATAGGAGGCCTGCCGGGGGTCGTGCGGACCCAGACGATGGTGGCCTTCACCGCCTACTCCCGCCACGATCTCGAGGCGATGTTCTCGCTCGGCGAGTAACCCCCGCGACGGTGTCGAGCATCCCGATCAAGCCCGACTACGGGCCCACGCTCCCGGGCCTGCTCACGCCCTCGTGGCGGAGGGCGTCACGGGGGCTGCGAGCCGCCGTCGTGGTGGCCGGGGTCCTCCTGGTCGCGGTCATCGCCGGTGGCGTGTTGACGCTCCTGGACTCGACCTACGGGCACGGTGGGGTCAGCCCCTTCCACTTCAGCTACCGCGGCCTGTACCGCACCACCCCGGAACGGGGGGGCTTCATCAGGGTGCAGTCCCACGACTCCGCCGGGCGGCTGCGGTACTCGTTCGCAGTCAACCCGCTGGAGCTCCCCCCCTACGGCGGGTCGGAGCTCGGCGAGGTCGGCCTGTACGCGGCGGGCTACGTCCGGGAGCTGGCCCGCCGCTACCCCGACTTCGTGTTCCGTGGGGAGGGCAAGGCGCGCCTCAGCAGCACGCTCGGCGGCTATCAGGTGGCCTACACGAGGACCGTCGCCGGGAGGCCGATGATGGGGCGCAACATCCTGCTGCTGCACGAACGCCCGGGTCAGCGCAGCGGGGTCGAAATCGTGATGCTCACGGCTCCGGGAGCCGACCCCCAGATCACCGAACCGCTCGAAATCGGCTCCACCGGCGTGCTGCTGAGGCCGCTGAAGACGTTCGCGCTCGGCTGAGGCCGGGGCGGGGCCGGGCTCCGCGCGGCGAGGCGCTACTCGACGCCGGTCATGCCGGTCGGACCGGTGTTCCCGGTCGCGCCGGTGGGGCCCGTCAGGCCCGTGGTGCCCACTGCCGGGCCGGTCGCTTCGGTCCCGCCCGTGGTGACGCCCCCTTCGGTCCCGGAGCCCGCCCGTGTCGCCGGGGCTTCGCCGGCCGGCGGGGCAATGGAGGCTTCGCCGGTGGGGCCCGTGGTGGTCACGGGCGGCGCGGACTGGGTCGTGGCCGGGACGGGGACGGCGGTGGCCGAGGGCGGCAGCTGGGTGGTCTCGGTGGTGACCTCGGTGGCTTCGCTGGTGGCCGGCGCGACGGCCGCGCCCGGGGTGGGCGAGGAGCCTCCCGTGGTGGCCGTGGTGGTCGACGGGTTGGCGGCTTCGGAGGCCTTGGTGGCGGCGGACGCGCCGCCGGTGGCGGGCGGGGTCGGGGGCCGGTGGCGGGAGATGTGCGCGCGGTGCTTGGGCACGCTCGCGCTGGCCGGCTGAGCCTGCTGGTGGACGACGATGGTGGCGTCCCGCGGGGCGGAGGCGGCGAGTGCGCCGTAGCGCGAGCCGTGGCTGCGGCGGGTGACGGAGCTGTGGTCGACGGCCACCGCGCCGGCCGTGACGATGGCGGCGGCTGCGAGGCCGGCGACGGCCTTGGTGGCGATCGCCCCGGCGCCGGCGGTCATGACGCCGCTGGCCAGCCCGGCGCCGCCACCGGCGGCGGCTCCCGCGCCGGCCCCCGCGCTCGCACCGGCACCGATTCCCGCTCCGGCTCCACCGGCGACGTGGGCGCCGCCCGCGGAGGCCGTGGAGCCGAGCTTGGCGAGCAGAAGTTTCTTGGCCAGGAACAGGGGCGCCACCGGGAAGATCGCGGCCAGCGCCTTGTTGTTGTCGCGCAGCTGCTTGCGGAACGAGCGGCAGCGTTCGCAGCCGCGCACGTGCCGGCGGGCGGGGGTGCTGATCTTCCCCAGGCCCTCGGCGGCCTCGCCCAGCTCGACGCGGACCTCCTCGCAGCTCAGCTTGCGCGCCTCGGCGGCCTCGGCGAGGGAGATCCTGGCGCGCACGAGCAGCGACTTGACCGAGGGGACGGTCGTTTCCATCGCATGGGCGATCTGTTCGTAGGAGAGGGCGTCGATCTCGCGCAGCAGCAGCGCCGTGCGCTGGGTCTCGGGGAGCTCCTGGACGTCGGCGATCAGCTCACGGAAGTTCTCCCGGCGCATCACCTTGTCGGTCGTCGAGAGGCCCCCCTCGGCGAAGTGGACGTCCATCGTGTCCACCCCGATGGAGGTGGTCCGGCGCAGATGGTTCAGGGAGCGGTTACGGGCGATCCGGTACAGCCACGGGCGAACGTTGATCTCGCGCTCGTCGGCGAGGACCGCGTTGAAGGCTGCCGCGAAGACCTCCTGGAGGACGTCTTCGGCATCCTCCTTGGAGCTCAGCATGTGGCGGCAGAAGGCCAGCAGCCGCGCCTGGTAGCGGGTGCAGAGCGCCTCGAAGGCCGCGTGGTTGCCCTTGCGGGTGAGCGCGATCAGGCGCTCGTCGGACTGCAGGCGCAGCAGAGCGGACGGGCCCCGCAGACCCGGCATGCTGCTTGTATGTGTGAGTGCGGAAGCCTCCATGACAACCCTTACAAGTCCTTCCCGTCTCAAGGGTTACGTACACGGTAGCGGCGGCCAAGTTGCGCTTTCTAAACGTTCGATTTGGCTTTTCTAAAGATGTGGGGGCGTCTCCCGCGGCGGTACGATCGCTCATGCCCGGGTGGACAAACTGGCAAAGTCAGCGGACTTAAAATCTGCCGCCCGCGAGGGCATACGGGTTCGAATCCCGTCCCGGGCACCTAGCCTGACGGCGACCCCGGGGCCCGCGGGGGGATAGAGTCGGCCGGGCAGTGGCCAGCGAGACCGCCCAGGACACCGTCACCTACCACGGCGGCCGGCTCGTGGCCCGGAGGCTGAAGGCGCACGGGGTGAGCAAGCTCTTCACGCTCTCCGGGGGCCACCTGTTCTCGATCTACGACGGGTGTCGCGAGGAGGGCATCGCGATCGTGGACGTCCGTCACGAGTCCACGGCCGCGTTCGCCGCCGAGGGGTGGGCCAAGGTCACGCGCGAGCCGGGCGTGTGCGCGCTGACGGCCGGGCCCGGCGTCACCAACGGCATGAGCGCGATGGCCTCCGCGCAGGCGAACCACTCCCCGATCGTGGTGCTCGGAGGGAGGGCTCCCGCGATGCGCTGGGGGCAGGGGTCGCTACAGGAGATCGACCACGTGCCGTTCGTGCGCCCGCTCACGAAGCTCGCTGCCACCGCCGGGGCGACCGACGAGATCCCGGGGCTGCTCGACGACGCCTTCGCGACCGCCCTCACCCCCCACTGCGGGCCGGTGTTCGTGGACTTCCCCCTCGACCACGTGTTCATGGAGGCCGAGGAGGGCGAGCTCGGCCCGCCGCGTGCGCCCGAGCAGCCCCCCGCGCCGGAGGCCGCGGTGGCGCGCGCCGGGGAACTGCTGGCGGGCGCCGAGCGGCCGGTGATCATGGCCGGGACCGACCTCTACTGGGGCTGCGGCGAGCAGGCGCTGCAGGAGCTGGGGGAGGCGGTCGCGATCCCCACCTTCCTCAACGGGCTGGCGCGGGGCTGCCTGCCGGCCGACCACGAGCTGTTCTTCTCGCGCGCCCGCTCGAAGGCCCTCAAGGAGGCCGACGTGGCGCTCGTGATCGGGGTGCCGATGGACTTCCGGCTCGGGTTCGGGGCCGCGTTCGGGGAGGACACCGAGATCGTCGTGGTCGACTCGGCCGAGCCGGAGCGCCGCCACCCGCGGGCGGTTGCCGCGGAGTGCTACGGGGCGATCGCTCGGACCCTCTCCGCGATCACCTCCGTCGCCGGTGGGCGGGGCGGCGGAAACGGGGACTGGATCTCCGCGCTGCGCGAGGCCGAGACCGAGAAACGGGCCTCCGAGCAGGCCGAGCTGCACGACGACCGGGCCCCGCTGCACCCGATGCGGATCTACTCCGAGCTCGCCGAGGTGATCGACCGGGACGCGATCGTGATCGGCGACGGCGGCGACTTCGTCTCCTACGCGGGGCGGCTGGTGGACAGCTACCAGCCGGGGTGCTGGCTCGATCCGGGTCCCTTCGGGTGCCTCGGGACGGGCCCGGGGTACGCGCTGGCGGCGAAGCTGGCGCGGCCCGAGCGCCAGGTCGTGCTGCTGCTCGGCGACGGCGCCTTCGGGTTCGCCGGCCTGGAGTTCGACACGCTCGCCCGCCACGGCGTGAACGTCGTCGGGGTGATCGGCAACAACGGCATCTGGGCGCTCGAGAAGCACCCGATGGAGTTCCTCTACGGCTACTCCGTGGCGGCCGAGCTGAGGCCCGCCACGCGCTATGACCAGCTGGTCGAGGCGCTCGGGTGCCAGGGTGAGCTGGTCGAGCGCCCCGAGCAGCTCCGCGGTGCGCTCGAGCGGGCCCTGGGGGCGGACGTGC
>DATJOU010000015.1:0-8537 GCA_035506775.1 Solirubrobacteraceae bacterium
TACGGATGCGGAAGCGGCGCATCTTGCCGGCCACGTGACCTAGGACGATGTGGTCGTTGTCGAGCTTGACCCGGAACATCGCGTTGGGCAGGGCCTCGATCACCTCGCCCTCGAATTCGACCTTGTCCTCCTTCGCCACGCTTCATTCCATTCTGCCCGCCGGTGCTTTCTCCAGCCTGGGGCGAGCGCCGTTATCGGTGTTCTGGTGAAAACCAAACTACCAGCGTGGGCTGCGCGCGGGTGGTCGAGCTATGCCAGTGCTCCCCGCGCGGAGCGCCGGAGCGGGTGAGTCAGCCGCTGGGCGGAGCGGCGCCACCGGTGGGTGAGGAACCGCCCGTGGTCGGCTGCGGAGAGGAGGCGCCGGGAACCACCGGTGAGGGCCCGCGAGGGGTTTTGGCGGCGGGCGGCGCGGCGGGACCTTCGCTGGGTTTGCCGGCCGGGTTCTTGTAGGGCCCCGGTTTGTAGGTTTCCTGGGCCGGTTCTTCGCCGGGCTGGAGGTATTGGGAGCTCCCCTTCGAGCCGCCGAGCGAGTATTTCCCGAAGAACGGCTCGTATTTGGGTGCTTCCTGTGATTTGGGGAACGGCACGCAGGGCTGTCCTTCGGTGACCGCCGCCATGTAGGCGTGCCAGATTTCGGCCGGCAGGTAGCCCCCCTGCTGTGGCTCGCCGTGAACGTCGGTCATTTCCACGCGCTTGTTCGGGTAGCCCATCCACACGACGGTGGAGTAGCGGGGCGTGTAGCCGTCGAGCCAGGCGTCGATCAGTTTGCTGGTGGTGCCCGTCTTGGCGGCGGTGGGGCAGTTGATCGCCGAACGGGTGGCGGTGCCGCCCTGGACGTTGTCCTCGAGGATGGTCGTCTCGGCGCTCGTGACCGCTTCGCTGAGCACCTTGATGCGGTGGGGTTCGCCCCAGTTGTCGTCCACGTGGCCGTCGGGGAACACGACCTTCGTGATCGCGATCGGGGTGTTGCGCCAGCCGCCGTCGGCGAGGGTCGCGTACACGACCGCCATTTCCAGCGGGGTGACGCCGAGCGTTAGGCCCCCGAGGGCCTCGGCGGGATAGCTGGAGAGGTGGGTCTTGACGCCCATCGCGTAGGCGGTTTTGGTGACCGTTTCCTCGCCCAGGTCGGCGGCCAGCTGGGCGTAGACGGTGTTGTCGGAGGTGACCGTCGCCTGGACCAGGTTCTCGGGCTTGTTCAGGGAGGTGCCCTCGAAGGTCTTGACTTCGTATTCGGGCGCCGTCGGCAGCCACCCCGGCGCGAGCGTGTGTGACAGGTAGTAGGTCGAGTTCGGGTCGATCCCGTGGGAGAGGGCGTCGGCGAGGTCGATCGCCTTGAAGGTCGACCCCGGCTGGCGGTGGCCGTCGGCTGCGAGGTTGTACTGGGACTTCTCGTAGCTCTCGGACTCGGCCATCGCTTCGATGTCGCCGTTGGAGGGGTTCAAGGTGACGATCGCCGAGGCGGGGTCTTCGGGCTCGTCCAGAATTTCGGCGATCGCTTTGCGGGCCAGGCGCTGCATGTTGAGGTTGATCGTCGTGTACACCTTCAGCCCGCCCCGTTGAACGGTGGCGGCGCCGTAGCGTTCGAGCAGCTGCTGGCGGACGTATTCGAAGAAGAAGCTCTCGCGGCGTTCGGAGTAGTAGTAGCCGCGGTGCACCTCGAGGCCCTGGTGCTCGGCCTCCTGCGCCCGGGCGAGGCTGATGTAGTGCAGCTGCGCCATCTTCGAGAGCACCTGGTTGCGCCGTTCCCGTGCCGCCCCGGGGTCCAGGAACGGGTTGTATTCGGAGGGGGCCTGGGGGAGCCCGGCGAGCAGCGCCGACTGCTCGAGGTCGAGGTCCCAGACGGGCTTGTTGAAGAAGATCCTCGCCGCCGCCTCGACGCCGATCGCCGTCTGCCCTCCGACCGTCCCGTAGGGGACGCTGTTCAGGTAGCTGGTGAGGATCGAGCGCTTGCTGTGGTGTTTGGTGTATTCGATCGCGAGCTTGGCCTCCACGATCTTCTGGTGCAGGGTGTGCTGGTCGCCCCCGAGGTAGAGGTTGCGCATCAGCTGCATCGTGATCGTCGATCCGCCCTGGAGGGCCGAGCCGCTGGTGAGGTCCTTGATGGCCGAGCGGACGATCCCGGTGAAGTCCACCCCGTCGTTCGAGTAGAAGCGCTGGTCCTCGATCGCGACGGTGGCCTTCTTCAGGTCGGCGGGGACTTCACCCCAGCCCACGGGGGTGCGCAGTTCGTCGGACTGGATGAACCCGAGCCGGGTGCCGTCGGCGGCGAACACCTGCGAGTTGCCGCCGCTGACCCTCGGGTGCAGGGAGGACAGCGCCGGAGCCGACTGGGCGGCGTGGAGCACGTAGGCGGCGGCTCCGATGACGACCGCCAGGAAGACCCCGACGCCCACGCCGCCGAACAGAAGCAATGTCCGGCTGCCGCCACGGGAGCGCCTCCGGCGCCGCTTTCGCGCTTGTCGAGACATAACCGGCAGGGCCGAGGTTACCGTCCCCGGTGGTGTACCTTCGCCGCCACCGGGCCGAACCCCTCTACCCTCGGTAGGCCCCCAGATGAAGCCCAACGCAGCTGAGCCGACAGTCATCGAGAGCGTGGGAGAGCTCGCCCTGCCGCCCCGCCCGGCGGCGGCGCTCCCGGCACCGGGGAGCGCGGCCGGATGGCTGGGACGGGTGCGGGGCGACAGCGAACGGGCGCTGGCCCTGCGTGACAGCTGGAGGGCCCTGTGGAGCTCGCGTCTGCTCGTGTTCGCGACCGGCATCGCGACCGTGCTGGCATTCGGGTTCGGCCCACACCGGACCGCCTTCGATCCGCCCGGCCTCAGCCGCGGGCTGGGGGCGATCGGGGACCTGCTGGCCGCCCCGGTGGCGAGGTGGGACTCGAACTGGTACCTGCTGATCGCCCGCTACGGCTACCACCCGGCGCTCGGTGCCCACACCGCCTCCCGGAGCGCCTTCTTCCCGCTGTACCCGCTCGGGGTAGGGCTGATCTCGCAGCTCGGGGTGCCGGCCGTGGCGGCCGGGGTGATGTTGTCGGTGTGCGCGCTGGGGGCGGCTCTCTACGGGCTGCACCGGCTGACGACGCTGGAGCTCGGCGGCCGGTCGGGGGCCGACGCGGCCCGCCTGGCGGTGTACGCGCTCGCCTTCGCCCCGATGGCCTTCTTCCTCTCGGCGGTGTATTCGGAGGCGCTGTACCTGGCGCTTTCGATCGGGCTGTTCTGGAGCGCCCGGGAAGGACGGTGGGCGTACGTGGGGCTGCTCGGGGCGCTGGCCAGCGCCACCCGCAGCACGGGGGTGGTGCTGCTCGTCCCGGCGGTGATCCTGTACCTGTACGGCCCCCGGCGGGACCGGGCCCCCGATCACCCCCGGGCCCCCGATCACTCCCGAGCCGGGCGCTCGGCGCTGCTGCCCCGCTACCGGCTCCGCGGCAACGCGCTGTGGCTCGCGCTGGTGCCTGCCGGACTGGTCCTGTACGGGGCCTATCTCGGACTCTCCGGCGGCGACGCCCTCGCCCCCCTGAGCGCACAGGGCGAATGGAGCCGGCACTTCGCCGGCCCGTACGTGGCCGTGTGGGACGGCCTGAAGGCCGCCTTCGAGGGGGCCCGTCAGCTGATCTCGATGCAGCGGGCCCACGTGTACTTCCCGGTCGGCGGCGAAAGCCCGTTCGTGGCCGCGAGCCACAACCTGATCCTGTTCGCCTTCCTGGTGGCGGCCGTGCCCGCGGTGGTGGGGGTGCTGCGCAAGCTCCCGTTCGCCTACGGGGCCTACCTGCTGGTGGCGCTGGCGCTGCCGCTCTCCTACCCGGTGGCCACCCAGCCGCTGATGTCGCTGCCCCGCTTCCTGCTGGTGCTGTTCCCGCTGTTCATCTGGTTCGGGGACTGGCTCTCGCGCCACCCACGGGCGCGGGTGCCGATGCTGTGCGGATCGGCGGCGCTGATGATGGTGTTCGGAGCCCAGTTCGCGACCTGGCACTGGGTGTCCTAGATGAGCGAGGCGCCGACGCCCGCCAGCCGGGAGCTGTTCGCCTTCGAGGACCCGGGCGAGAACGGCGCCTCCCCCGCCGAGGGCGAGACGGGACGCCCGCCGCAGCCACCCCAGGACCCGGGCCGCTCGCCCAATACCAACTGGCCGGTGTGGACGGCCTTCATCGCGCTGATCGGGGGGCTCGTGCTGACGACGCTCCTGACCCTGCTGGTCGACATCCCGGCCGCGGCCCTGGGGGCCAAGATCACCGGCTCGCACACTCCTCCGGGACTGACGATCGCCGACACCTTCGTGCAGGACGTGTGCTTCGTGGTGGTCTCGATCTGGTGTGCCCAGCTGGGGAACAGGAAGGTGGCCTCGTGGCAGTTCGGCCTGCGCCGCCCGCCGGCCGGTTGGTGGCGGGCCGCCGGGTTGGTGGGACTGCTGCTGCTCACCTTCATCCTGCTGAGCGTGATCTGGTCCTCGGCCGTGAACCCGAGCAAGGAGAAGCTGCTCGAACAGCTCGGGACCAACGAAGGGGCGACCCTGCTGGTGCTCAGCGCCGCGCTGACGTGCATCGTGGCGCCGATGTGCGAGGAGTTCCTGTTCCGCGGCTATATGTTCACCGCGCTGCGCAACTGGCGGGGGACGTGGCCGGCCGCCCTCATCACCGGGGTGATCTTCGGGGCGGTGCACGTGGGGTCGGCGCCGGCGCTCGACCTGTTCCCGCTCGCGGCCCTCGGATTCGGGCTGTGTCTGCTGTACCGCTATACCGGCTCGCTGTACCCGTGCTTCGCCGCCCACGCCCTCAACAACTGCCTCGCCTTCGCCTCGCTCGAGGGTTGGGGTTGGCAGTGGCTGCCGCTGATGGCCGGTTCACTTGCTGGAATCACGGGTGTGGTGTTGCTCTTCAAACGCCTCGGGCTGATCGCCGACCGCGTGGACGACCGCTCCCTGAGTCCGGCCATGCCATGAGCCGAACACTCGCTTCGAGGCTCGCGACGTGGGGCGCGTCGGTGGGGCGGCGTGTGCTGCTCGCGGCCCTGGCGCTGGTCGTGCCGCTGGTTCTCGCCGGGGTGGTGCTCCCCCGGGGCGCCGCGGCGGCGTCGAGCGGGACCGCGGTCCCCACGGGGACGGCACCCCCTGCACCGGTCCCCGAGCACGTGACGCTGAAGCTCAGCGGCCCGGGGGGGAGACCGCTGTTCGCCCCGGTGGGCCAGCCGGCGGTGATGCTGTACGGGCGGGTGACCCCCTACGTGGCCGGCCAGCGGACGGCGGTGGCCTTCTTCCTGAGGGGTCATCAGGTCGGCACCAAGGTCCTGCCGGTGGCGCCCCGGAGCGGAGGGTCGGGGAGCTTCCAGGTGAGGTTCCCCACCAGCTACGCGGGGACCATCACGGCGGTCGTGGGGGTGCACGTGGGACCGGGTGACGTTGTCAGCGCCCACACGCCCGCGATCCAGTTCGTCCATACCGACATCTCCCCGGGCTCCAGCGGAGCGTCGGTGCGGCTGCTGCAGTCGGAGCTCAACGGGCTCCACTATGCGGTGCCGCTGAACGGGGAGTTCGAAGAAGCCACCGAGCGGGCCTTGATCGCGTTCCGCAAGATGACCGGGATGGAGCGCGTCGGGGAAGCCGGCGCCGAGGTGTTCCGCAAGCTCTCCCACGGCGAGGGCGCCTTCCCGGTCCGTTACCCCCACGACGGTCGTCACGTGGAGGCCAACCTGACCAAACAGGTGCTGGCCGAGATCGAACCGGGTGGGAAGGTGAGGGAGATCTACACGATGAGCTCCGGCAAGCCCTCCACCCCGACGGTGGTGGGACGCTTCCAGGTGTACGAGAAGACGTGGGGGGTCAACACCGAGGGGATGGTGGACTCCAACTACTTCATCCGCGGATACGCGATCCACGGATACGCCGAAGTGCCGACCTACGCCGCCAGCCACGGCTGCCTGCGGGTCCCGATCCCCGACGCCGCGGCGATCTACGGGTGGGTCCAGCTCGGGACCCCGGTGGACGTGTACGACCAGGGCGGCGGCGGCAGCACCACCCCGCGCGGCAACGCCGGCCCGTGAGCGCCACCCAGCCGGAGGACGGCGAGCTGCTGCAGGCGCGCCGGCGGCTGGTGGCCGAGCTGCGTGAGCACGCGCTGGTGATCGGGGAGGTGACGCTGACGAGCGGACGGACGGCCCAGTACTACGTGGACGCCAAGCGGGCGATCCTGCGCCCCGAGGGTTTCGAGGCGCTGGCCACGCTGCTGGCGGCGGAGGCGAAGCGGACCGGGGCCACCGCGGTGGGGGGGATGACGATGGGAGCCGACGCCGTGGCCTGTGCGGCGCTCGCGGGAGGGGCGAAGGTGAACGGCTTCTTCGTGCGCAAGGAGGCCAAGGCACACGGCCTGCAGCGGCGGATCGAGGGGCCCACGCTGGGGGACTCGGAGCGGTGCCTGGTGGTGGAGGACGTGGTCACGACCGGGGGCTCCACGCTGGCGGCGATCCAGGCCCTCAGGGACGAGCGGCACGAGGTGTGTGGGGTGGTGAGCGTGCTCGACCGGCTCGCCGGGGCGGGACCCGAGATCGAAGCCGCCGCGCAAGCCCCGTACCTGCCCCTGACGACTATCGACGACGTGTACCCGGAACGCCCGGACCGCTCCCCGGATCGCTCGTGAGCGCCCCGGGCGAGGGAAGGGGGCTCGTAATCCGCGCGGCCGAGCCGGGCGACGTGGAGCTGGTGCTGGAGCTGATCCGGGAGCTGGCCGAGTACGAGCGGCTCGCCGACGAGGTGGTCGCCACCGAGGAGCTGCTCATGGAGGCGCTGTTCGGTGCCCCGCCGGCGGCCGAGGCGCTGATCGCCGAGTGCGACGGCGAGCCGGCCGGGTACGCGGTCTTCTTCCCGACCTTCTCGACCTTCCTCGCGATCCAGGGAGTGTGGCTCGAGGACCTCTACGTGCGTCCTCCCCACCGGCACACCGGGGTCGGGCGGCTGCTGCTGGCGACCGTCGCGGCCCGGACCCGCGAGCGGGGAGGCAGGCGACTCGAATGGGCCGCCCTGGATTGGAACGAGCTGGCGCTGAACTTCTACCGCGGCCTCGGAGCCCGCCGGGCGGACGAATGGATCACCCACTCGCTCACGGGAGCGGAGCTCGAGAAGGTGGCGGGCGAGGCCTCTCGCCGGCCCGCCGCAGGCGGGGCATAGGGCGCGCGCCGATAGCCTTCGCCACAGCGCACGCCGAGCGATGCTCCGGCATCGCATCGCCGAGCCGGCCCTCGTAGTCCAATGGATAAGACGACCGCCTCCTAAGCGGTAAATCCAGGTTCGACTCCTGGCGGGGGCATGGTAAACCCCTGCAAATGCTCTTGTTTTGATGTCGCGCTTTGCGACGAGGGTCGGCCGCCGGAGTGCCGGGTACATCGAGCTCGACCAATCTCGACGCGACTGGGTAATCCACCGCAAATTGGGAGGTTTTCGAACACTGCCGGCGGCAGCCACTCGCCCGGCAGCTGTTCTGCGAGCTGGCCGAGTGATCGCCAAAGGGCGAGGGCTTCCGGGTCGTCGATGTCGATCTCGATCGACTTCACGCCGTCAGTGCGCGCGCAGCCTCTCGCCGCGCGCGCGGATCGTCGCTCTCGAGGAGATCCACGAGTACCGCCGCGCGGGGGGCTTCGCGCGAGCGAAGCGGCAGCTCCGACCAAACCCCGTCGCCGATCCAGCGCACGCGTACCGGCCCGCTCGCCGCTGGGCGGAGCGCATGTTCTTTGAGGATTTGGGGTCGGTGAGCTTTGGGGGCGTAGATTTCGACGTGATCTGGCTCGCCGACTAGCCCGATCTGCTTTGCGGCGGACGCCCCAGTCGCGAGGATGTCTCGCCGCGCCAGGATTCTGGGCAGCTCGGCGGGATGCGCGTCGAATTCCTCGACTTCCGCGCGCGCGCGCAGTTGCGGCGCACACTCTGCGAGAGGATGTTCCGCGAGCCAGGCTCGCATCCGTGATCGGTACCGCCCGGCAAGCTCGGCGGCCGCTTGTTCCTCGCCGGACGCGGCCAGCAGCACGCTCCACGCCAGAGGCGGCGACAGGGGCCGTCCTTTCGGTATCTCCTGGCGCGCGCGACGCTCGACTCTGCGTCTATCGATCCACCAGTCGCGACCGCGCTTTGTAGCGGGGAGACTTCCCGCGCTGATCTGCCGTCGAACGGCAACGGGGGTCAAGCCCAGGCGCTCAGCCGCCTCGCGGACGCTTATGAGGTCCGAATCACCCATGACAGTATTGTAGCGCTAGCGATATATTTCTGCTCATCGCCGGCGCGAGGAGTTGCAACGACAATCCCGTGCGCCAGCCAGTCGCGCATCGCCTGCTTCGTCACCGTCGGAGGGTCCGCCTCGCCTGTCTATGTTCGCTGTTAGGAGGCCCCGCCGGGCTCCGGCCGGTCGTTTCGAGCTCGGCCATCATCGACCTGGTGAGCAAACATGCCCCGGTGAGCGAGGCTTCCACCCGGCACCGCTCGATGGTGCTACGGTCGACAGATCAGGTCGGGCTGTTAGCCCGACACCGCAGTGCCAGCGCTCGTAGCCTTTGCTCAGCAAT
>DATJOU010000016.1:0-2212 GCA_035506775.1 Solirubrobacteraceae bacterium
TCCGAACCGGTGGGATCCAGCCGACGCCATCTTCTCGGCCGCGAACTACCTGCGTGCCTCGGGTGCGCCGGCCGATTACCGCCGGGCGATCCTCGCCTACAACCACGCCGCCTGGTACGTCGAAGAGGTGCTCGGCTGGGCGCGGCGCTATCGCGCAGGCGCGGCCCCCGACACGGAGCCGCTCGCCACCGCTGGTGCGTTCGCCGCCCAGACCTCCACCGCCGTGCGCTTCATCGCCGGCGAACGCGCCGAGCTCGACCCCGGCGACGGCCACCTCGCCTTGATCCCCGTCGCCGTGCCACCCGTAGTGCAGGCGCTGCTGATCGCCGGCAACGAACTGCAGTCGCTCCCCTACGGCCCCGACGGGCACCCCGACCCGCTTGCCGCGCCCGACGAGGATTGTTCGAGCACCGTCAACTACGTGCTCTACCGCGCCGCCCTCAGGCCGCTCGGCGAAATCGTGCGGGAGAACCCGCTCGCACAGAGCTATGTGTCGTGGGGAGATCCAGGCCCGGGCCGGTGGGTCACGATCTACGCGACCGCCAGCCCGGAACCGCACGTCTTCATCGTGATCGCAGGGCTGCGCCTGGACACGGTCACCGCCGAAGACGTGGGGCCCAACCGAGGGCAGCAGGGGCCGCGCTGGAGGATCCTCGGCCACATCCCCGATTGGGAGCACTGGAGCGTGCGCCATCCACCCGGGCTCTGACCGGAGCGTTCGCCTCACACGGGCCGCGCAACAAACATCGGTCCGTGGGTGTAGGCTCGCGCCCAGCAGGGAATCAGCACAGGGAATCAGCAGGGAGGACCAGCAGGGAATCAGCAGGGAGGATCGGCAGGGAGGACCTTTCAGGAGCGCACGGAGGCCTGCTCTACGGGTGAGGTGGGGAGAGAGCTGGCGTGAGCTTGTTGACGAAGAAGGTGCTTGGAGTGACCGTCGCGATCGCCGTCGTGGCCGTCGCGATCTGGCTGTACGTGGCCGACTGGGCCACGAGCTTCCCCAAGACGGTCTCGTCGACCGCCGCCGTGGTCGGAGGCGGCACCGACCTGACGATCGAGACCGTCGGGGCCGCGGGCGTCAAACCGAGCCCGAGCCACCCCGACTGGGTCTCCTACCTGGTCAGGTCCGAAGGCCGCTGGCTGCGCAGCACCGTCTATCGCGTGCCGGCCCATTCGATCGTGCACGTGACCCTGTACGAGTTCGACTCCCCGACCGGGATGCGCAACCCCTTCATGGCCCAGGTCCAGGGGACCATCGGGGGGACGATGACGCTCAACGGCAAGACCGTCTCCGAGGTCAAGCCCGAAGAAGCGGCCCATACGTTCGCGGTGCCGGAACTGGGGGTGTTCGTGCCGCTCCCCGGAGTGCCGGAATCGGCGAAGAACCCCTGCGAAGAAGGCCCCTGCGAACCGTCGATGAGCGACCACAACACGATCACCTTCAGCTTCCGCACCGGCAAGCCCGGCAGGTACCACTGGCAGTGCTTCGTGCCCTGCGGCGCCGGGTACATCGACGGCAACGGGGGCCCGATGCAGACGCTGGGCTACATGGACGGCTACCTCGATGTCGTCTAGCGCGGAGGCTCCGCTGGGGCCCGACGGGGCGGGCCGCCCGGGGGGCGGCGAACCCGACCACGCGCGCCGCTTCGCCCTGATCTGGGGCGCCGCGACCGTCATCGCCGTGCCGCTGGTGATCATCCTGATCGGGCCGCTGCTGGTGCCCAACGGCAGCGAACAGGCCGAGGCGCAGCGGACGATCATGACGGTGCTGGCGGTGGTCGCGACGCCGATCATCCTGCTCGTGATGCTGTTCCTGCTCTACAGCATCGTGTTCTTCAGGCAGCAGCCGGGAGCGGTGCTCGAAGGACCGGCGGTCCACGGCAACACGAAAGTGCAGGGCACCTGGATCGTGGTGACCTCGTTGATAGTGCTCGGCCTCGCCGCCTACGGCACCTACGAACTCGAGGTGGGCTGGGGCCACGGCTCGGGCAACGGTCCCAATCCCCTCACGGTGCCGAGCGGCTCCAAGCTGCCCGTCCAGGTGATCGCCCAGCAGTGGCTCTTCACCTACCGCTACCCCACCTACGGCGTCGAGACGAGCGAACTCGTGCTCCCGGTCGACAAGATGGTGGAACTCAACGTCACCTCGCTCGACGTCATCCACTCCTTCTGGGCCTACACGCTCGGCGTCAAGGCCGACGCCAACCCCGGG
>DATJOU010000017.1:0-4492 GCA_035506775.1 Solirubrobacteraceae bacterium
CGGGGTGGTGGGAGATCTGGCGGGCTTCTGCGCGGCCACCTACCAGCGCGGGATCGCACACGTGCAGGTGCCCACCAGCCTCGTCGCGCAGGTGGACTCGGCCTACGGGGGCAAGACGGGCGTGGACCTTCCCGACGCCAAGAACTACGTCGGCGCCTACCACCAGCCGGCGGGGGTGATGGTGGACCCGGGCACGCTCTCGAGCCTTCCTGCGGCGGAGCTGGCGGCCGGGTGGGTGGAGGTGCTGAAGACCGCCCTGATCGCCGGCGGGGCGCTGTGGGAGTCGGTCTCCTCCGGCCGCGAGGTCGATGAGAGGATGATCTTCGCGTGCGCCCGTACCAAGCTCCAGGTGGTGGCAGCCGATGAACGTGACGGGGGGCTCCGCCAGGTGCTGAACCTCGGTCACACCGTCGGTCACGCGATCGAGACCAGCACCGGCTACGGGCGCTACCGCCACGGCGAGGCGGTCGGGCTGGGACTGCTGGCCGCGCTTCGTCTCTCCGGCCAGGACGGACTGCGCGAGGAGGTGCTCGAGCTGTTGCGTGCCCGCGGCCTGCCGGTGACCCTGTCGGGGGCCCCCACCGACGAGGTGCTGGCGGTGATCTCCCACGACAAGAAGCGGCTCGGCGCGGAGGTCCCGTTCGTGCTCGTGGCGGCCCCGGGCGAGGTCAGGCAGGGCTGCACGGTCCCCGCCGGAGAGGTAAGGGCGGCGGTCGCGGAGCTGGCCGCATGAGCACCGCCCGCTACCGGGTCGAGGTGATGCACGGGGTCAACCTCGACCAGCTCGGGCGTAGGGATCCGAGGCTGTACGGGACCCTCACGCTCCCGGAGCTGCAGCAGCAGATCGAGCACGACGCCCGCGAGGAGGGTCTCGCCGTGCGCTTCTTTCAGAGCAACTACGAAGGCGCCTTCATCGAGCACCTGCACTCCCTGCGGGGAGACGCGGACGCGATCCTGCTGAACCCGGGATCCTGGACCCACTACGCCTGGGCGATCCGCGACGCGCTCGAGATCGCCGCCCTGCCCGCGCTGGAGATCCACCTCTCGGACATCGAGAACCGCGAGCAGTGGCGACGTTTCTCGGTGATCCGCGACCTGTGCTTCGAGACCATCTCCGGACGTGGCCCCGACGGCTACCGCGACGCCCTCGGGGCGCTCCGCGAGGAGCTCGACAGGCGGTCCGCGTGAGCGCGCCGGCGGCCACGGGTCCCGGCGCGCCGGGACCCCTCCAGCAGCGGACGAGCCGGCTCGCGCAGCGCGTGGCCGACCTGGAGCTCGACGCCCTGCTCGTCAACAACCCCTACGACCTCCGCTACCTGACGGGCTTCACCGGCAGCAACGGGGTGGCGGTGATCCCGGCCGAGCCGGTGGGGTCGCTGGCGGATCCGCTGTTCCTGACCGACTTCCGCTACGAGACCCAGTCGGCGGAACAGGTGCCCGGGGCCTATCGCCGGCGGATCGTCAGCGGCGAGCTGCTCGAGGCGGTGGCCGCGGTCCTGCCGGGCGCCGGCGGGCGGCTCGGATTCGACGAGGGTGCGCTCAGCGTGCGGGCCCACCGCCGCCTCGAGGAGGCGCTGGGGGAGGGATGGCAGCTGGCGGCCTGCAGCGGCGAGGTCGGGCGCCTGCGGGCGATCAAGGACGAGGGCGAGCTGACCCGCATCATGGCGGCCACGAGGCTCGCCGACGAGGCCCTCACCCAGACGCTCGAAGGAGGGGTGGTGGGACGCACAGAGCGCGAGGTCGCGGTCGAGCTGGAGTTCCGCATGCGCCGCCTCGGTGCCCAGGGGCCGAGCTTCGAGTCGATCGTCGCGGCCGGCCCCCACGGCGCCCTTCCCCACGCCCAGCCGCGCGACGCGACGATCCCCACCGACACCCTGCTGATCGTCGACTGGGGTGCGCTGCTCGACGGCTACTGCTCGGACTGCACCCGCACCTACGCCACCGGCGAGGGCACCTCCGACGAGGCACGGGACGCCTACGCGGCCGTGCTCGAGGCGCAGCTCACCGGCCTGCAGGCGGTGAAGCCCGGGATCAGCGGCCGCGAGGCCGATGTGGCCGCCCGCGAGGTCCTCGAGCGCGCGGGTCTCGGCGAACGGTTCGGTCACGGGCTCGGCCACGGCGTGGGTCTCGAGGTCCACGAGCCCCCCCGGCTGGCGCGCAAGGAGTCCGACGAGCTGCTGCGGCCCGGCAACGTCGTCACGGTCGAGCCCGGCGTCTACATCCCGGGCGCCTACGGGGTCAGGATCGAGGACCTGGTCGCGCTCGGGACCGACGGGAATCGGATCTTCACCGGCCTCACCAAGGAGCTGACGGTGGTCGAATGAGCGCCCGCGCGAAGCTGTACTGGTTCCCGATGTCCCACCCCGGGATGGCCGCGAAGGCCATGCTGGAGCTCAAGGAGATCCCGTTCGAGACGGTCGAGATCCTGCCGGGGGCACAGAAGATCCACCTGCGCCTGGCCGGCTTCCGTGCCGGCACGGTGCCGGCGCTGAAGCTCGACGGCAGGCGCGTCCAGGGCTCGCTGGCGATACCCCGGGCGCTCGAGCAGCTCGTGCCGCAGCCGCCCCTGTACCCGGACGACCCGGACCTGCGTCGGCGCGTGGAGGAGGCCGAGGCGTGGGGCGAGCGGGAGCTGCAGAACGCGCCCCGCCTGATCATCCGCTGGGGACTCGTCCACGACCACGGCCTGCGGCGGTGGTTCGCACACGACGCGGGGATGCCGCTCCCCGCCGTGGCGGCCCACACCTCGGTGCCCGTTGCCCGCTACTACGCCCACGCGATCGGCGCCGACGAAGGCGCCGCCAGGCGGGCTGTGGCGGAGCTGCCCGGCATGCTCGACCGCGCCGACGCGCTGCTTGCGGACGGAACGCTCGCGACCGACCCGCCGAACGCCGCGACCCTTCAGATCCTCGCCAGCGTACGCGCCCTGGACTCGTTCACCGACCTCCAGCCGCAGCTCTCGGGGCGCCCCTCGACGGCCGCGGCGCGCGAGCTGTTCCCCGACTACCCGGGACCGGTGCCCGCGTTCATCCCGCCGGCGTGGCTGCGGCTTCCGGCCGCGGCCGGGCTCGGCGCGGCGTAGCCTCGCGCGAACCGCACCGCCGTCTCGACAAACCCCGCCCGGTGGGGTAGCGTGGCGCTAGGTCGCAGGGACCGGAAGGGGCCAGAAGGGCGGGTGGGGAATGAAGCGCATAGGGGTGTTCGCGATCTACGCCGTTCTCACGCTCGGAGTGAGCCTCGGCGCCACCGCGAGTGCCTTGGCCAGCGGGTACTTCGAGCAGAAGCTGTTCAACGAAGCGGGCGAAAAGCTCGAGGCCGGCGACAAGATCACACCCGACGGCGATACGGCCCTCATCGGCAGCGCCCTGTACCGGCGCTCCGGGGACAAGTGGGTTCAAGAACACGAACTCGGGGAATGGGAAGGCGGAAACGTCGCTCTCTCCGCCGACGGCAGCACGCTCGCCTCCGCCATCGGTTCCGACCCGGAAAACGAGGTCGGCTACGTCCTGGACCGTACCGGGGGTGTGTGGGAGGCCAAGGCGCAGAAGCTTGTCCCCAGCGGCGTCAAACCCGAATACGGCTCCGACTTCGGCGGCTCGATCGCGATCTCCGAAAACGGCGACACGATCCTGTTCGGGGCTCCCGACGACCGCGGGTCCGGATTCGAACAGATCGGCGGCGTGTGGGTCTTCGTGAGGGTTGGCGAAACCTGGATCCAGCAGACGATTCTGGAAGGCGAAGAGGGCGAAGCCGCCTGTGGGTCGGATGTGGCGCTTTCAGCCGACGGAGACACCGCGCTGGTCAAATGCGACGACGTGATCAAGACATACGTCCGGGAAGGCGAATCCTGGAAAGAACAGGGGCCGACGATCCCGGCCGGAGAGCGCCTGGCTCTCACTCCCAACGGCAAGACCGCGTTCGTCACCGGCAGGGAAGGCGAAGAAGGCTCGGTCTATCAGCGCAGCGGCGAAGCCTGGAGCCTCGCCGGCAAGCTCGAGCCGGTGGAACCGTTCCGGGGGGGCGGAGAAATCGTCGTCGCTGCCGATGAAGAACACCTGCTCGTGGACCAGGGCGAAGACGGCGTTGTCCTGTACCAGCTCTCCGGCGGGAGCTGGACGGCGACGGAAGACCTGCTTCCCCTGGGCTTCGGCGGCGCCGGGTCGGCCAGGGACGGGTTCGGCTTTGCCACCACCTCGAGTGCCGATGTCATCCTCATGGGCTACGGCCCAACCGGGTCCTGGGAATTCACCCCCGGTGAACCGATCCGGGGACCGGAAGTCGGGCGCTGCGTGCTGCACCCCGGCAGGTTCCCCGCGACCTTCTACGACTCCGGGTGCACCGTGGAAAGCGCCAAAAGCGACGCCTACGAATGGGAACCCGGTGCGCTCAAGGCGGGCTTCACACTCGCCGGCGGGGCGGTGAAGCTCGAGCCTGCCGCCCAATCGAAGATCACGTGCACCGGCCTGTCGGGGTCGGGCGCCTTCAGCGGCCG
>DATJOU010000018.1:0-4053 GCA_035506775.1 Solirubrobacteraceae bacterium
GAGGGCAACCACCACAACCACCACGCCTTCCCCCGCTCCGCCAGGCACGGGTTCGAGCGGTGGCAGTTCGACCCCACCTGGTGGCTGATCTGGTCGATGGAGAAGACCGGGCTCGCCTGGGACGTGCAGCGCGTCGAGCCCGAGGCGCTGGAGCGCAAGCGGGTGCCAACGGGCTCAGCCGGCTGACGACGTCCCCGGCTCGCTCGCCGCCGCAGCCGGCTCCTCCTGGCTGAGCGCGAGGAGGTCGTCGTCGGTGATCTGGGCGGCGATGGCCGGGTGGTTGGCCTGCATGTGGCCGCGGGCCCGCCCCAGCAGTTGGCGCTCGTCGTCTCCACGCACGACGGTGCCGCACTCGCACACGATGGTGTGCCCCATCGGGGTAGTGTCGCACGTCGTGCCCGAGCCGATCCCCACCCGGATCCAGCTTTGCGGGCCGCTCGTGGTGCGGATCCGGGGGATCGACGTCACCGGTGAGCTCCCGGGCGCACAGGGCCGGTTGCTGTGCGCGTACCTGGTGGCGAACCGCTCGCGCCCGGTGACGAGGGCCGAGCTGACCGACGTGCTGTGGGTCGAGGCCCCGCCCTCTCAGGCCGCGACCGCGCTGCGGGCGCTGCTGTCGAAGCTGCGCAGGGCGCTCGCGGTCGGCGAGTCCGTGGCCCTTGCGCCGGGGGACCTGCTCCAGCTCGCCCTGCCCGAGGACGCCTGGGTGGACACCGAGGCTGCGACCCAGGCGCTCCACGATGCGCAATCAGCCGTGGCCCAGGGGGAGGACGTGAGGGCCTGGATCGCCTCGCACATCGCGCTCAACGTCGCCTCGCGCATATTCCTGGCCGGGCTCGACGGGGACTGGGTGAGCGAGCAGCGGGCCGTCCTCGAGGAGATCCGGCTGCGTGCGTTGGAGGCGCTCTCCGTGTGTGCCCTGCGCTTGGGCGGTCCGGAGGGCGACACCGCGGTCCGAGCCGCCACGGAGCTGACCCGGCTCGCGCCGTACCGCGAAAGCGGCTACGTGGGACTGATGGAAGCATTGGCGGCGCAGGGCAACGCATCCGAAGCGCTGCTGGTGTTCGAGCGACTGCGTGTCCGGCTCCGCGAGGACCTCGGCTCGGTTCCGGGCCCGGAGATCCAGGCGCTGCACACGCGCCTGCTGGGGAGCTGACACCGGCCCGGCGCGTGCAGTCCGCAACGTCGTGCCAACGGCGCACCAACGGTCGTGCGCAAGGATCGCCCGCATGACCACACAGCACTCAACCGCGGCGGTGAACGGCATCGACCTCCACTACGCCCACGCCGGGGCAGGGCCGCTGATCGTCTTCCTGCACGGCTTCCCGCAGTTCCACTACGCGTTCCGCTCCCAGCTGGAGGAGTTCGGCGGCGACCGTCTGGCCGTCGCCCCCGACCAGCGCGGCTACAACCTCTCCTCGAAGCCCGAGGGTGTCCACAGCTACGGCGTGTGGCCCGCCGTCGAGGACCTCCGTTGTCTCGTCGAGCACCTCGGATACTCCCGCTTCGTGCTCGTCGGCCACGACTGGGGCAGCCTCGTCGCCTGGTCGTTCGCGCTGCACTATCCCCACATGCTCGACGCGCTCGTAAGCCTCGGTGGTGCCCATCCGGGCGTCCTCGACTGCGCCCAGCGCGAGGATCCCGAGCAGATCGAAGCCAGCCAGTACCTGCTCGGCCTGCGCCGCCGAGACGCGATCGACGCGGTCCAGGCCGACGACTTCGCAGCGCTCGAGCACGCGCTCGACCACCCCTTCATCACCGCGGAGGACCTTGCCGCCTACCGCCGCGCGTGGAACGTGCCGAGGGCTGTCGAGTCGGCGCTGCATTGGTACGAGGTCGAGGGCATCGCTCCGCCCGACCAGCACGGAACGCCGGCTCGCGGCAACTACTGCCCCGACGTCGCGCCGCAGTTCGTGGACGTCCCGACTCTCGTCGTGTACCCCGAGGCCGACCCGTACGTCAGACCCGCCTCCCACGCCGGACTCGACCACTTCGTCCGGGACCTCACCTTCCTGCCCGTGAAGGACGGGACACACTGGATCGCCGAGCAGCACCCGGAGCTCGTGAACCGAACGATCCGCGAGTTCCTGGCGCGTCTGGCCGAGGACTAGCCCCTAGGCCGCCCGGCTCGCGCTCACGCCGATCGCGAGCCCGTGTTCCTGCAGGCGGACGTGACCGAGGTCTGTGATGTTCAGGGCGCGATCCCTCGGACGGCGCTGCAGCCACTTCTCGCCGAGCAGCGCCGACAGGATCGCCGAGCCGAGGCGGCCGGCGAGGTGGGGGGCACCCTCCGTCCAGTCCAGGCACCCGCGCACGGCGGCGCCCGAGCCGGCGGGCAGCTCTGTGATGCCCAGCGCGCTCAACAGCTCGTGGGCGAGGGTGTGGACCCGGCCGGGCTCGCCGGCGACGAGCGGGTCGACGATCCCGTCCGCGACGAGCAGCTCGCCGATCGCAACCGAGAGGGCGCCTCCCAGGTGCGAGTAGCAGGCGCGGGCCACCTGAAGCTGGCTCCCGCTCCGCGCGGTCCGCAGCGACTCGACCGGCAGCAGCGGTGAGATCGCCGCCAGCGCCTCGATCGCGGCCGCGACCTCGGGGCCGGCGAGGGTGTGAAGCCGCTGGCGGCCCGAGGCGACGACGCTGACCAGCCGCGCGTCCACCAGGTGACGGAGGTGTGCGGTGGCCGCCGAGGGGCGCAGCCGCGCGGCGGCAGCCAGATCTCTGGCGGTGTGGGCCTGACCATCCATCATCCGCAGCAACATCGCCGCGCGGCCCGGGTCGGCGATCGCACGGCCGGCGGCGGCGAGGTCGTAGTCGGACGCGCTCACCAACCGATCTTAGGTCAGCAACAGTTCACGCGTGGCTGGAGTATTACCGTGCGAAAGTGCAGCGGGTGAGGACCGGCTACGAGCAGACCCGCCAGCGCCACCTCGAGCATCTGCTGCCCCAGTTCGCCGTGCACTTCGAGCGTCTCGGCTGGCCCGCCGATCGCCTGCGCGAGGAGCGCGAGCAGCGCCTTCGCGACCTCGTACGGGTCGCCGTGGAGCGATCGCCCTGGCACCGCGCACGGCTCGGCGAGGTGAACCCGGACACGCTCGACGAAGACACGCTCAACCAGCTGCCCACGATGACCAAGGAGGACCTCATGGGGAGCTTCGACCAGATCGTCACCGACCCCGCCGTCCGCCTGGCCGACGTGAACTCGCACATCGCTTCACTCGACGGCGATGCCTACTTCCGGGGCGAGCTCCACGCGGTCGCGTCGGGCGGCTCGTCGGGTGTCAGGGGGGTGTTCGTCTGGGGTTGGGACGCGTGGGCGACCGTGCAGCTGACGGCTCTGCGCCGGACGCTGCTCGACCGGCTCGGCGAGCCGGACCTCGCGTCCAAGCCACCCGTGGCGATGATCGTCGCCGCCGAAAACGCGACCCACTTCACCAGCGCCCTGTCGGAGACGTTCGCGACCGGCGCCGTCGAGACCCACCGATTCCGCATCGGAGCGCCCCTCGAGCGGATCGTCGAAGGCCTGAACGGGGTGGCGGGTGACAGCCTTGCCACATACCCCTCGATGCTCGGCCGTCTCGTCGGCGAGGCGCGCGCGGGCCGTGTGACGATCAGGCCGCGCCGGATCCTGACCATGGCGGAGCCGCTGCTGCCGGAGACGAGGAAGGCCGCCGAAGACACCTGGGGCGCTCCCGTGGCCAACATGTGGGGGACCTCGGAGGGGGGCGTCACCGCCATCGGGTGCTTCAAGGGGTCCGGCATGCACCTGACCGACGACCTCCTGATCGTCGAGCCCGTCGACGAGCGGGGCGACCCCGTGCCCGCCGGTGAGCGCTCCACGAAGGTCTACCTCACGAACCTCTTCAATCCGCTCATGCCCCTGATCCGCTACGAGATCACCGACGAGATCACGCTCGAGGCGGGGCCCTGCGCCTGCGGGTCGAGCCACCGGCGGATCCAGGACATCCAAGGTCGCAACGACGACACCTTCCACTACCGGTCCGGCGTCACCATCCATCCGCACCTGTTCCGCTCGATCCTCGGAAAGCACTCGGC
>DATJOU010000019.1:0-6616 GCA_035506775.1 Solirubrobacteraceae bacterium
GATCGCCAACAAGGCGACGTCGTCCTCGAGCGCCGTCTGCCCGGTCAGGGTCCAGTAGACACGGTCCGCGAAGGACCCCAACCCGCCCGTGGCCGCTGCCTCGGCCGCCGCCCGCAGGCGCTCCAGCCCGGCGTCGATCACCTCACCGCGGACCTCGACCAGCCCGTCCGTGAACAGGAGCAGGGCGTTGTCGGCTCCGAACGGACGGCGCTCGCTCTGGTAGCGCTGGCCGTGCGTGATCCCGAGCGGGGGGCCCTGGGGCAGGTGCCAGAGGCTCGCGGAACCGCCCCCGTCCATGACCACGGCCGGCAGATGTCCGGCGCTGACGGCGTCCACCTGGCCCAACTCGAGGTCCAGTTCGAGGATCGCCACGGTGGCGGCCCGGTTGCGCCCCAGCGAGATCAGGAGGTCGTTGAGCAGCGACATCGCCTCCCGCACACCGTGCCCCTCGATCAGGTAGGCCCGCAGCGCGGTACGCGCCTCCGCCATCACCGAGGCCGCCGTCACGCCGCGCCCGACGACGTCGCCGATCACCAGCGCCATGCGGCCGTTGGGGAGCTCGAACACGTCGTACCAGTCCCCGCCCACCTTGATCCCGGAGCCGGCGGGGAGGTACTTGGCGCTCAACCGCAGCCCCGGCACCCGCGGGAACTCGTCCGGGAGCAGCGTCCGTTGCATCACCTCGGTGACGGCCCGCTGCTCGGCGAGACGGGCGTCGTCGATCATGACCGCGGCCCGGTCGGCCGCCCGCTGGAGCCTGGCGATGTCCTCCTCGGCGAAGGCCCTCGTGACGAGGCTGCCGACGTGCATCACCCCGATCACGCGCCCCTCCACCTGCACGGGCACCCCCACCATCGAACGGATCCCCTTTTGCCGCAGGATCGGGTTGACCACGTCGGCGGTCTTGAGGTCCTCGAGCACGATCGGGCGCGCCTGAGCCGCCACGCGCCCGGCGAAACCCCTCGCGAGCGGGACCCGGACGCCCTCGCGAACCTCCTCCTCGAGCCCACGAGCGGCCCTCGCTACGAGCACCCCCCGGTCCTCGTCCAGCAGCAGCACCGCCGCGGTGTCGACCCCGAGCTCTGCCCGGATCCGCTCCAGCAGCACCGACAGGGCGTCCTCCAGCGAGCGGTAGGCGAGCTCCCCCCCGCCGAGGTCCTGGAGCTCGGTCGCCTCAGCCGGCGACCGCGACCCCGACGCAGCCGGGGCCCGGGCGCGGGCCGAGCCGGCCCGTTTCATCCCGGGCACCGTCCGCTCAGCTCGTGACCGCACTCCATGGGACCGTTTATACCCGCGGGATCGATCCGGACGCAGGCGTATCGCCGCTGCCCGGCACGGCCGTCGCCGGGTCGGCCCGGATCGCCGGCTCGGTCTCCTGCCGCGGAAGGGCCCCGACGTAGCGCAACGCGAGGATCGCGATGTCGTCGCGATAGGGACCGGCGTACACCTCGGAGAGTCGCTGTAACGCGTCGGCCAGGCTGTCTGCGTTCCCGTGCCCGGGGTGCCCGGCGAGCGCCTGCTCGGGCGGAGGGCCCTCCTGAGGGCCCTGGTCGGTGATGCCGTCGGTGAAGGCGACGATCCCGTCCCCGGGTGCGAGCTCGACCTCCGCGGGCTGCAGCTCGATCGCGGGCAGCACCCCCAGCAGCGTCCCCTCGGCCCCCACCGGATGCGGAGCGCCGGCGGTGGGCACGAGGATCGGTGGCGGGTGCCCCGCACAGGCGACCGTCACCTGCAGGCGCCCATCCTGCTCGCGCAGCCGCATGCAGGCGACCGTCACGAACCGCCGCTCCAGTGACTGGCCGATCATCGTCGAGTTCAGCACCCGCAGCGCCTCCACCGGGGAGGCGCCGGATTCGAGCAGGCTGCGGAGGGTCCAGCGGGCCATCGCCGTCAGCGCCGCCGCCGGCGCGCCCTTGCCGGAGACGTCGCCGATGATCAGCGTCCAGGTCCCGTTCGGGGTCTCGAAGGCGTCGTAGAAGTCGCCCCCGACCAGACCGCTGTTGGGGATGAAGCGGGCTGCCAGTTCGCAGCGGGGAATCGACGGCAGGCAGGACGGCAGCAGGCTCTGCTGGAGGGTCTCGCTGGTGGCGTCGCTGTGCTCCCGGGCAACCTCGCGCTCGACGGCCACCCGTCCGATCAGCGTGCCGGTCGCGACCGTGAGCAGCGTCAGCACGACCAGGACCACGATCGCCTCGGTGATCGAGCGGTCGGTGGCGTCATGCGCGGCGTTCTGGCGGGCCGCCTCGCTGCCCGACAGGCCCCGCTCCAGGGAGGCGGCCTCGTCCCGGATCCCGTCCACGAGCCTCTTGCCTTCCAGCGTGACCGCCGACGAGCGCGCGCCGGCGAGGTCGTGCTGGGAGCGAGCCAGCAGCGGCACCACGTAGCCCTCGAGGTAGCGTCCGACCGAGGCGATCAGGGCGTCGCTCCCGTGCTCGTAGGCGTGGTTGGCAACCGCCGCCTCCCGCAGGGCCCGCTCCGCGGCCGGGAGTCCGGCCCGGGCCCCGTACAGCGGCTGCAGGAACAGCGGCCGGCCGGTGATCACGTAGCCGCGCAGGCCGGTCTCGACGTCCACGACGCTGCGCTCGACGTCCACCACCCGCAGCAGGTAGTTCTCCGACCGCGTCGTCCCTTCCGAGTCGCTGCGCAGTTCTACCGTGTTGCTCAGCAGCAGCGCGACGCCGACGGCGACCAGCAGGGCGCCGGCCGCCACCACCGCCGCGATCCGGGTTCGCAGCCGGGCACGCGCGCTCAAGGCACTGGCCTATCCGGCTCGTGCGCCGCTCAATCCCTCCCGGCGGGATCGGGGTCGGGCGCGGGCAGCCGGTCGAGCAGCCCCGCGACCTTGAAGACCCGCCGCACCCGCGGCGAGCCGCGGGTCAGCCTGAGCTCCACGCCTGCGTCACGGCAGAGGCCTTCGCACATCAGGATGCACCGCAGCCCGGCCGAGTCGATGAACGCGACCCCGTCGATGTCGAGCACGATCGCCCGCGAGCCCCCGGTGAGGCCTTCCAGGGAGGCCAGCACTCCGGGTGCGGCGGACATGTCGAGCTCGCCGGTGAGGGTGACGATCGCCGGATCGCCGTTGCCACCCGTCACGATGCCGAGGTGGCCTGAGGCGTTCGAGGTCCGGGCGCTTTGGGCATCTGGCGACATTGCGTTAGTGCCCCCTGCGCGCACATCTTAAGCACCGCGGGCCCGGAGCCCGGCCCATGGCTCAAGCGGGTCCCCGCGGCGGCCGATACGGGCGTCATGAGCCGCACCTACATGCTCCTCGCCGTGCTCGGAGTGGCGCTCGTCGCCGCCGCGGCCGCCGTCTTCGTGCTCCCCTCGAGTGGGGGCACCTCTCCGAAGGCTCCGCCGGCGACCGCCACCACCTCGATCCACGCACCGTCGTTCACGGCCCCGGTGCCGGCAGGGTGGACCGTCCGCTCCCGCTCCAACGCGAAGGGCGCCCACGAGTTCCAGCTCGGCTCGACCAGGGGGCAGATCAACGGCGTCGACATCGGTCCTCCCGGGACGGTGGCCGTGACTGTGACCGAATACGAGCCCGAAGCCTTGACCCACGCCCACATCGCTGGCAAGCCGGCGGGCAGCTACCCCCCGGTGGCACTGCTGCCGTATCTCGTCGGACAGCCCGCACGGGCCGAAGGCGTGCAGGTCGGCGAGCACCCCTCCGCGACCCGCCTCGCCGGCGCTCCGGCGGGCGAAGAGGCCTTCTTCTACGGCTACAAGGGCCACGCGAACCTGCAGGTCGACGTGGTCGCCGAGCACGCCGGACGCCTGTTCCTGGTGGAGCTCGACGGCGAACCGCGGCTGCAGGCCACGAGCCGCGCCGCCCTGGCACAGATCCTCGGCGGCTGGCGCTTCAGCTGACCGCAGCCGTGGGCGACGGCGCCCACAGGTGCTGGAGCGCATAGGCACGGTAGGGCCGCCAGCGCTGCGACAGCCGCTCCGCCACCCGGGGGCTGCCGTCGAACCCGAGCGAGGTGAGCGAGCGGCGCACGCCCGCGTCTGCAGCCAGGAAGGCGTCCGGGTCTCGCAGCTCGCGCATCGCCACGTATCCCGCGGTCCACTCGCCGATCCCCGGCAGGGCACGCAGCGCCCGGTCGACCTCCGCCCGATCGACGCTGCCGTCGAGCACAAGCTCGCCGCCCTCCACCGCCCTGGCCAGCCCCACGAGCGCATTCGCGCGCGTGAGCGGCATCCCCAGGGACCGTGGATCGATCCGCGACAGCGCCGGGGCCGAGGGGAACACGTGCGTGACGGAGCCCACAGGCTCGCCCAGCGGCTCGCCGTGGTCGGCCACCAGACGGCCCGCGAGCGTGCGGGCTGCCGCAAGCGAGATCTGCTGGCCGAGCACGGCCCTCACGGCCGTCTCGCAGCCGTCGACGCTGCCGGCGACCCGCCGCCCCGGCGCGGCCCGCACCAGCCCCCCAACCACGGGCTGCGTCCCCAACCGCTCCGACACGGCGACCGGGTCGGAGTCCAGGTCCATCAGCCGCCGGGAGCGGCTGACCGCGGGGCCGAAGTCGCGCAGGTCCTCGAGCCGCAGCGTCGCCATCACGTGGTCCGGCCCGGGTCGCAGCTCGACGACCCCGAAGCCCCGCGGTAGGCGCAGGCTGCGGCGGTAGGCCCCGTCCGCCACCTCCTCGATCCCGGCCACCGTCCTGGCCGCCAGGAACGAGATCAACGCGTCACCGTCGAACGGCGCCCGGGCCGCCAGACGCACCGTCAAGCCGCTGCCACCCGCTCCCGGAGACCGCCGCCGCGCCGTCCGCAGCTGGGTCGGCGTCATCGCGAACACGTCCCTCACGGTGGCGTTGAACTGCCGCACGCTCGAGAAACCCGCCGTCAGGGCCACCTCGGCGACCGTCAGCTCGGTCCGCTCCAACAGCACCCGCGCCGTCTGGGCCCGAGAGGCCCGCGCGAGCGCCAGGGGCCCGGCCCCGAGCGCCTCGGACAGGCAGCGGTGCAGGTGCCGCTCGCTGTAGCCCAGCCCCCGCGCCAGACCCCCGACGCCCCCGCGGTCGACCACGCCGTCGGAGATCAGCCGCATCGCCCTTCCGATCAGGTCGCCCCTCAGGTCCCACTCGGGCGATCCCGGGGACGCGTCCGGGCGGCAACGCTTGCAGGCCCGAAAGCCGGCGTCCTGAGCGCCGGCGGCCGTGGCGAAGAAGCGCACGTTGCGCCGCTGCGGGGTCCTGGCCGGGCAGCTCGGCCGGCAGTAGATGCCGGTCGAGGTCACCGCGATCACGAACCAGCCGTCGAAGCGCCCGTCTTTGGTCTCGATCGCCCGGTAGCAGTCCTCGAAGCCCAGCACCCCCCGAGCATCGCACCGTGGCGCCGGGCTGTCTGGCCGGAATCGGACATCACCACCGTCCCGACGCCGCCCGGCCTCCTCGCGAGGGCTCCCGAGGGCGTCAAACGTTCGCAAAGAGCGAGAAAATTGCTACTTGACGAGAACATGCGGGTTCCCCTACGATTCAGCCGCCGTCCTCCTGACTGGTCGGAGGGCAGTGCGGTGCTCGGACTCGACCACGGGCCCGCTGGGATGGGAGGCGAGGATCCCGAAAGGACTAAATGGGGCGAGGGGGCGACATGGGACGTCGATTTGGGGGACACGTTGGCCGGACGCTGCGCGCTGACGCTGGGTCCGGCCCTGACCGCCGTCCATCGCGCCCACGCGTACGTGCGCGCTGGCTCGCGCTCCTCGTAGCCCTGGTCGCGGCTCTCGCCGTCGTCTTCGCCGGGGGCGCGCAGGCGCGCAAGGTCTCCCCCCAGCACGTGATCGTCAAACTCTCGTGCACCAAGGTCACCTTCCTCTACCTGGGATTCCCCGAAGGGGTCACCAACCAGGTCCACCAGAAGGTCAAGGTCGCCGGGAAAGTCATCAACAACTACAAAGCGCCGACGAGCTTCTACGGCTCGATCGCGGAAACCGAAACCCCGGTCGACATCCCCGCCACGGGCGAATACCTGATCCAGGCCGGGGCCACCTGGAACACGAACGAAATCGTCGGCGAGAGCAGCACGACGAAAGAAACCCTGAAATGCGCCGGCACCGGGCACGCCGCCTTCTCGATCGAAAAGGAACAGCGGATCAACGGCGAAGCGACCTACACGCCCGAAGAACTCCACGCCAAAGCCGGGCAGATCGTCGAATACCACATCATCGTCAAAAACACCGGCGACAAAACGCTCTCGTTCACGAACTTCCAGGACCCGAACTGCGAAAAAGTCAAAAACGTCCCGACCAAAGAACTGGCGCCGCTCGAAGCCGCCACGATCTCCTGCCAGCACACCCTGAGCGCGATCGGGACCTATACCAACGAAGCCTCCATCGAAGGCAACGAAGGCACCGGCAAAGAGAGTTCCAACACGGTCAAGGCGACCGTACCCCCGGAACCGGCCTTCACGCTGACCAAGGAACAGAAGATCGCAGGCGAAGCCGCCTACAGCAAAAGCGAACTCAAAGCCGAACTCGGCAAGGTGATCGACTACAAGATCATCGTCAAGAACACCGGCAACGTGCCGCTGAAATTCAGCGAATTCGTAGACGGCAACTGTGAAAACGTCAAAGGTGGACCCGGCGAAGCTGAACTGCAGATCGGCGAAG
>DATJOU010000020.1:0-2086 GCA_035506775.1 Solirubrobacteraceae bacterium
TTCGGCATCGCCGATCCGACCGCGGAGGAGACGCCGCCGCCGGACCGCCCGGCGGGCTCCCCGGAGCGGCCGGTCCACGACGAGCTGGCCGCGTTGGGGTCTCAGCTACGGGCCATCGAGAGTCGCCTCGGCGAGCTCGCAGAGCGGGCCCGCGGGGCCGAAGCCACACGGCCGCCGTAGGGGGGCCCTCACCGGCGCTCAGCAGCTCGCCGTCTCCGCCGTCCAGCAATACCATGCGCTCATGCCCGCCCAGACGGTGCCCGGAGGGGTCGTGCACGAGCTGCCAACCGACCTGCGCGCCGCGCTCGTGAAGAACGCCACGGCGCTCGACGCGTGGAACGACATCACCCCCCTGGCCCGCAACGAGTTCATCTGCTGGGTGGAGGACGCCAAGCAGCAGGCGACACGGGAGCGGCGCATCCGCCGGACGCGCGAAGAGCTCGAGGAAGGGATGCGCCGGCCCTGCTGCTGGCCGGGGTGCAAACACCGCGAGCGCAACGGCAGGGCCGGCTGAGCCGGACGGCCGCCTGCGGGCAGCGGCGGCGCGTGCCCTACCCTGGGAGCGATCGTGTCCGCCGCCGCCCCCGAGCAGTCGATCATCCTCGATCTGTGGACCGTCCCCGACGGTAGCCAGGAGGAGTTCATGGAAGCGCTCGTGGGACTGTTCGAGCTGGTGCGAAAGCTCGACGGGTTCCTCGAGGGCCAGATCCTCACCGGAGTCGATTCGTCGCTGTTCGTCTGCTACACGAGGATGCGCTCGGCGCAGGATCGCGACGCCGCCCTGATCGACCCGGAAGTGGAAGCGGTGCGGCGCGCGATCGGCGGCATCGCCCACCCCAAGCCGCACGCGTACACCCTCGCTCGAACGTTCACCCCGGCGTAGCCCGGCGCGGCCGGGCGACTCTCACCTTCGCGGCTCTCGTCCCGGCGGCTGGGTGGGCGTCTCACGCTGTGTGGCCGGCGGGATCGGACGCGTCAGCGGGTCCTCCCCGGTGAGGGTCAGCGTCTCGCCATGGTGGGCGATCTCGAGCTGATCGCCTCCGAGCAGCCGGTACTGAGCCTCCGCGGGGGTCACCTCCACCTGGAGCTGGCGTCCGCGAAAGCCGAGGCGGAAGCAGACCCGTTTCAGCTCCGGGGCCAGACGGGGGGCGAAGGTGATCGTCTCCGCGTGGTCGCGCATTCCGCCGACCCCCGCGACCAGCCCTTTCCACACCCCCGCCAGCGAGGCCAGGTGCAGCCCGTCGCGGGTGTTGTGCTCGAGGTCCTCGAGGTCGATCAGGGCCGTCTCGCGCAGGTAGGCGCCCGCCAGCTCCAGGTGGCCGAGCTCGAATGCCAGGATCGCCTGGATGGAGGCGGAGAGCGAGGAGTCGCGGACGGTGAGTCGCTCGTAATAGGCGAAGTTGCGTGCCTTCTGCTCCTCGTCGAAGGCGTCCCCGCGGAGGAACATCGCCAGGACCAGGTCCGCCTGCTTGAGCACCTGCTTGCGGTACAGGTCGAAGTAGGGGAAGTGCAGTAGCAGCGGATATTGGTCGGGCTTGGTCCCCTCGAAGTCCCACACCTCATGCTCGGTGTATCCCTCGGACTGCGCATGGATCTGCAGGGACTCGTCGTAGGGCACGAGCATCGCGGCCGCCGTCGCCCGCCACCCGCTGATCTCCGCTGCGTCGACGTGGAGCCGGCGGGCGGCACGTGGGCGGTGCTCGGCGGCGGCCGCAGCCGCGAGCAGGTTTCGCTGGGCCATCAGGTTCGTGTAGACGTTGTTGTCGCCCAGGGCGCTGTACTCGTCCGGGCCGGTGATGCCGTCGATCCGAAACGAGCCGTCGGTGTCGAGGTGCCCGACCGAGCACCACAGCCGCGCGGTTTCGACGAGCAGCTCGAGTCCGACCTCGGTCCCGAAGTCCTCGTCGTCGCTGACCAGCAGGTAGCGCGCCACGGCGTCGGCGATGTCGGCGTTGACGTGGAAGGCGGCGGTCCCCGCCGGCCAGTAGCTGGAGCACTCCGCTCCCGCGATCGTCCGCCAGGGGAAGCTGGCTCCGTGCAGGCCGAGCACCCGCGCTCGCTCACGGGCCGCGTCCAGCGTGCTGTG
>DATJOU010000021.1:0-4815 GCA_035506775.1 Solirubrobacteraceae bacterium
CGCACGGGCTGGTCGCTCTGATCCAGGGGCTGGCCGAGGCCGAGATCTCCAGGCGGCTCGGAACCAGCCGGGTGTCGGTCGACCGCCGCTGGGAGCTGGCGATCGGAGCGATGCTGGCGGGGCTGGGACCCGCCGCGATCTAGAGCTCACACCGTCCACAGGAACTCCGCCGCGGCGGAGTTGAAGGCCTCGGCGGCGTCGATGTTGGCGGCGTGGCCGGCTCCCTGGAGCACCACCTTGGAGGCGCCCTGGATCTTGGCGGCCATGTAGTCGGCCGCCGCGAGGAAGTCGGTGTCGCGTGACCCGACGACGACGAGCGTGGGCACGGCGATCGTGGCCAACGAGTCGATCACGTGGGCGTCCTGCTGGGCCATCACGCGCCGGGCCGTGTGCGCGAGGCCGAGGACCTCGCCGTGCTCGCCGACCTCGGGGCTGTCCGACAGCGCCGAGGGGCCGTCGCGTTCGAGGGCGTCCGCGGTCCCCTCGGCGAAGCTGTTCCATTCCCGGCGCGGGTCCTCGCTGCGAAAGCCGGGACCGGTGTCGACGAGCATCAGCGCCGCCACCCGCTCGCGGTGGCGAGCGTGGAAGGCCAGCGATAGGTAGCCCCCGAGCGACATCCCGCCGAGCACCGCCCGTTCGGCACCGAGGACGTCGAGCAGCGCTCCCATGTCCCCCACGCTCTGCTCGACGCCGTACGCCGACGGGTCATGCGGGGAGTCACTGCGGGCGTGCCCGCGCATGTCCCAGGTGAGAACCCGTCGCCCGCCGCAGAGCGCCGCGACGTTTCCCTCCCACATCCGCCCGCTGGCCGAGAAGCCGTGGGTGAGCAGCACCGGCGGGCGGTCCTCGCGATCGCCGTGGACCTCGTAGTGGAGGTGGACGCCTTCGCGCTCGAGGACGGGCAGCTAGACCAGCTCCGACCCGCTCGTGACGGCCGGGTACAGGCGCTGGGCACCCGCCGCCGCGACCGCGCCGCCGAGCTGGGAGGCCCAGTGGCGCTCGTCGCCGTACTCGTGGCGCCATGCCCACAGGCGGCGGGTGAAGTGGTGCAGCCGGTACTCCTGGGTCATCCCCATCGCGCCGTGGACCTGGTGGGCCGCACGGGTGGCGCTGACGGCGGCGCTCGACGCCAGCACCTTGGCCGCCGCGATCTCGAAGAGGCCGGGGAGACGCGCGGCGCCGTCGGCGGCGGCGGCCACGAGCGAGGCATCCTGGGTGATGTCGACGAGGTGGCGCTGGACCGCCTGAAAGGCGGCTATCGGACGTCCGAACTGGCGCCGCTCGGCGGCGTAGGCGACGGTCAGGCGAGCCATGCCGGTGAGCGCCCCCGAGATCAGCGCCACCCGGGTCAGGGCGCCCCGCTCGAGGAGATCGCAGGCGGCCGGGTGCACCACCTCCGGCTCGGCTTCCTCGAACAGCAGCGAGTCACGGGGCTCTCCGGCGAGGTTCACTTGCCGCTCGACCCCGGCGGCGGAGGCGACGCCGACCAGCACGGCCGTCCCGTCCACGACCGCGAGGACGTGCTCGACGGCGTGGCCCCAGGGGACGCGCAGCGCCCGCCCGCTCAGGCGACCATCGAGCAGGCGCAGGTCGTTGGCGGGGGCGACGGCGACCGGGGCCGCGACCGGTTCTCCCAGCAGCCACCCGGCGAGCAGGCCGTCGGCGAGCGGCACCGGGGCGGCGTATTCCCCGGCGACCGCCAGCACGGCGAGCGCGTCCGACACCGGCAGCTCCGCCAGCGACCCGTAGCCCGCGCCGGCGATCGCCTCCCACGCGACCGCCGACCAGCCGTCGGACTCCGCGGCCTGGACCACCTCGTGCGTGCACGTGTCGGCCAGTAGGCGGCGGGCGCCGTCCACGAGCAGCCAGTCGCTCACAGCGAACCGAGCCCCTTCGCCGCGACCGAACGCAGGATCTCGTTGGTCCCCCCGCGGACCGTGAACGAGGGGGCGCTGAGGACCGCCTCGAACAGCAGCCGCTCGAACAGCGAGTCCCCCTCCCCCAGCGGCTCGAGCGCGATCAGCTCCTGGATCCGCTCGAGCAGGTCCTGCTCGAAGCGGGTCGCCATCTCCTTCACCAGGGCCGACTGGACGGAGGGCGCTTCGCCGGCGTCGATCATGCGGGCGACCGACAGCGACATCCGCCGCATCCCCCACAGACGCGCGACCGCATCCCCGAGCGCCAGCCGGGCTCGTTCGCCGTCGAACAGCCCGGGGCGCGAGCGGACCAGCTCCTCCAGCACCAGATAGGTGGACAGCCACCGCTCCGGACCACCGCGCTCGTGTGCGAGCTCCGAGGTGTTCTGCGCCCAGCCCCCGCCGACCGCCCCGAGCACCAGCTCGTGGGGCACGAACACGTCCTCGAGCGCGACCTCGTTGAAGTCCCTATGGCCGGAGAGGAACGGGATCGGCGTGATCGTGAGGCCGTCGGAGGCGAGATCGACGATCAGCTGGCTGAGCCCCGCGTGGCGGTCCTCGGTCGAGTCCCCGGTGCGGCACAACACCACGAACCAGTCGCTCGCGTGGGCTCCGCTCGTCCACACCTTGGTCCCGTTCACGACCCAGCCGCCGTCCACCGGGGTGGCGCGGGTGCGCACGGCGGCCAGGTCGCTGCCGGCCTCGGGCTCGCTCATGCCGATCGCGAACGAAAGCTCGCCACGGCAGATCGGCGGCAGGAACCGCTGCTTCTGCTCCTCGCTGCCGAAGCGGTTGATGATCGGACCGGTCTGGCGGTCGGCGACCCAGTGATGCCCTACCGGGGCCCCCCAGCGCAGCAGCTCCTCGGTCACCACGAAGCGGTCCACGGCGCTGCGGTCGTGGCCGCCGTAACGGGTCGGCAGCGCCATCCCCAGCCAGCCACGGCCGGCGAGCCTGGCGGAGAACGCGCGGTCCCGCGGGGCGCCCATCCCCAGCCCGGGGTCGAACGTCCCGCGCGGCAGCTCCTCGGCGAGGAACTCCCGCACTTCCCGCTGGAGCTCGAGCTCCGCGTCGGTGAGGTCGGCCGGCGCGAACAGCAAGTCAGCTCTGGTGCGCCACCGCCTCGGGCGGAACGAGCAGCACCGAGCACGGGGCCTGGTGGGCGACCCGCCTGCTGACGCTGCCCATCGCGCGCAGGCCGTCGAGCCTACGACTGCCCATGACCACCAGCGAGGCGCCGGCCGCGGCCGCCGCCGAGACGATCGCGGACGCCGCCCGGCCGGACCTGACCAGCAGCTCGCTCTTACCGGATGGGACCGCCCGCGCGAGCGTCTGCTCCTGTTGGCTGAGCGTGCGCTCCCGCTCCTCGGAGGGACCTCGTTTGACCGGCTCGCGCCCGAGCGCGTGCACGAGCGTCACCTGCGAGCCACGGGAGCGGGCCAGCCGTCCGGCCAGCTCCACGAGCCCCTGCGAGTCCTCCGAGCCGTCGCTGGCGACCACGATCCGGTCGCCGAGCCGGCGGTCTCCCGTCAACGGCCGGGCCATCAGCAGCGCGTTCGTGAACCCTCCCATCGCCCTGTCGCCGACGCCGACGCTGAGCAGCCTCGACGGCCACGAGCTGGCGGGTGCTCCCAGCGCTAGCAGTTCGAAGCGCTCGCTCCAGTCGAGGATCACACGCGCGGGGGGGCTTCTGGGGTCGACCTCCTCGACGAACGGGACGCCCGCGTCACGCGCGATCTGTCCGGCGTGCTCCAGGATCTCCGCCGCCCTCATGGGACCGATCGCCGGCGACCGGTGAGGACCGCCGGACCGGTAGGACGTGACCACCAGGGAGGTCACGCGACCCTCGCTCCCCGCCAGCTCGACCGCCTGCTCGACCGCGCTGAAGCCACCCTCTTTCCCGTCGATCGCGCACAGGATGTCCGCGAACAGCGGGGCCCCGCCGGCGGGTGCCGCCCGCTCCTGGGTGCCGACGCCCTCGCCCTCGGGCATCGGACTCAGTCCCCGGACTCGTACTTGAAGGAGACGTTGAGGCGGACGCGGTACTCGGCCACCTTGCCGTCCTCGATCGTCACGTCCTGGCGCACCACCTCGGCGATACGCAGGTCGCGAAGGGTCTTCCCGGCGACCTCGACGGCGTTCGCCGCGGCAGCCTCCCACGAGTCGCTGCTCACGCCGATCACCTCGGTCACCCGATAGACGCTGTCAGCCATCACTCCTCCTCTCGGTCGACTTCTACTGCGAGCCTACTCCGGTGGCGCCCGTCGAGGACGCTCAGGCCGGGCGGAGAAGCGGCCGGGCTCGCTGCCCACTCCCCGCGCCCACAGCACGGTGAGGGTGTCGATCAGCATCGCCTCCTCCTCGCGGCCGCCTCCGGAGCGGAGCAGGTCGTAGATGTTGCGTTCGGTCATCAGCATCAGCGCACGCGCGACGGCGTAGGCGGGCGGGCCCTCGACGGGGGCGAGACCGGCGTCGCGGTCGCGCTCGATCAGCTGGGCCGCCCTGTCCACGGAGCGCTCGAAGTACTCCCGGCAGACCCGCTCCACCCCCGGGTGGGCCCCACGGCTGTCGGTGGCCGTGCGGATCACGCCGGCGTTGTCGGCGGCGACGTCGACGGCCATCGCGAGGCTCGGCCGCAGCCACGACCGTGAGAGGTTGCTGGGATCTGCGAACCAGCGCTCGACCTCCGCCGACATGCGCCCGAGGACCTCGGCGAGCAGCACCTCGAAGATCTGGACCTTGTCGGCGAAGTAGAAGTACAGCGAGGAGCGCGGCACGCCGGCCGCCGTCGCGATGCGCCCGACCGTCAGCTCCGTCAGCGGCCCATCGTCGAGCAGCCTGCGGGTCGCGCCGAGGATCGCTCGTTCGCGGGCGTCACCCTGCCGCGGGGTCGCGTCGC
>DATJOU010000022.1:0-10721 GCA_035506775.1 Solirubrobacteraceae bacterium
CTCACAGGCGTAGCCGTCCTGCAGCGAGCGCTGCTCGCGACGCACCCGCAGGGCGTCCGAGGACTGGGTCCCGGAGCGGCGCCCCGAGCGCCTCGCCGAGGGTTTGGCGGCCGCCCCCGAGCGGCCTCCTCCCGAGGTGGCCGGCGCCTGCGTCTGGGCCCGTTCGCGGGCGCAGATCGGGCAGCGCTCTACGAAGCGGTTGTGACGGCAGAAGTTCGGCACAGGACCGGTCTGGCGTATCCGCGGGCGCGGGCCCTGGCGGCCCCCGCCCGGCGCTCCTTCTCGAGCGCGTACAGGTAGTCGTCGAAGTCCACCTGGATCGTGTGCCGCTTGGAGGTCACGTAGCGGGCCCGCATCGCCGCCTGGTCGGCCGCGATGTCGCCCACCAGCTGCTCGTGGGAGGGCAGCGCGTAGTCCCCGGTCAGGTAGTCCCCCACCCATGCCCCCTGGGCCTCGGACAGCGGCATGATCGCCCCCAGCGGCTGCAGGAGGCCGATGAAGAACACGTTCGGGATCTCGGGGTGGAAGACCCGGCGGAACAGTTCGATGCGGTTTTCCGGGGCCGAGATCAGATCCTCGTCGAAGAACGGGAAGCTGATCTTGTAGCCGGTGCAGTACACGACCACGTCGGCCTCCACCGCGGTGCCGTCCACGAACCGCACCTGAGAACCCTCGAAGCGCTCGATGTTCGGCTTGGGGGTGATCGTGCCGTGCTGGATCCTGTCCAGGATGCGCCCCGAGACGGTCGGGTGGGCCTCCCCGAAGCGGTGGTCGGGCTTCGGCAGCCCGTAGCGCTCGGGCGGGCCCGAGTAGGTGCGCAGCAGCTGGTGGACGAAGCGCTGGCGGACCTTGAACGGGACCCGCGGGTCGTTGCGCAGCTGGTCGGCAGGTTTGCCGAACAGGTACTTCGGCACGATCCACACGCCGCTGCGGGCCGCGAGGTAGGTGTTGCGGGCCACGTAGGAGGACTCCACGGCGATGTCCATCGCCGAGTTGCCCATCCCCAGGACCACCGCGTTGCGGTCGGCGAAGATCGAGTTGTCCACATAGGAGTGGGCGTGCAGCTGCTGTCCGGAGAATCCGTCGGCTCCCGGGAACGGCGGTTCCGGCCAGCGGGGGTCCCAGTGGTGGCCGTTGGCCACCAGCAGGGCGGCGTAGGTCCGCTGCTCGCCGTCCTCGAGCTCGACCGTCCAGGCCCCGTCCTCGCCGCGTCCGGCGTGGCGCACCCCGGTGTTGAAGGTGATGTGCTCCCGCAGCCCGAAATGGTCCACGTAGTCGTCGAAGTAGGCGGCGATGTGGGTGTGGTGAGGAAAGTCCGGATAGGACTCCGGCATCGGGAAGTCGGAGTACTGCATCCGCAGGCGGGAGGTGTTGATGTACAGGTCCCGGTAGGCGGCGGACATGCCGTTGCGGTTTTCGAACACCCAGTTGCCGCCCACGCGGTCGGACTTCTCGAAGCAGTCGAACGGGATCCCCCGCTCGTGGAGCGCCTTGGCGGCCGCGATCCCGGAGGACCCGGCCCCGATCAGGCACACGCGCTCGGGAGCGCTCATCCGGCGCCGATGCCGGGGCCCACGTGCTGGGGTGGCCCCTCGGGCCCTTCGTCGGCGTCGCTGTGGCCCGCCAGGGCCTCGTCGCGGGGGGTGCCGGGAGCCGGCGGGCCGTCGAGCCCCCGCAGGTAGCGGTCCACCATCCGCGCGCACTGGCGCCCCTCGTTGATCGCCCACACGATCAGCGACTGCCCCCTTCGCGCGTCGCCGGCCGCGAACACGCCCTCCACGGAGGAGGTGTAGGGGGACACGGCCTTGACGTTGCCGCGGGGGTCCTTCTCGACCCCCAGCTGGTCGATCAGCTCCTGTTCGGGATGCAGGAAGCCCATCGCCAGCAGCACCAGCTGGGCGGGCAGCTCGCGGTCGGTCCCCGGGAGCGCCGCGAACGGCGGCTCGGCCGCGGCCTGGGCGATCTGCAGCGCCGCCACCGTGCCCTGCCCGTCGTCGCGGAAGCAGGTCGTGGTGACCGAGTAGTCCTGCTCGCCGACCCCCTTGTCGCCGGCCTCCTCCATCGCGTAGCTGAGGCGGTACTTGGCCGGCCACAGGGGCCACGGGGTGCGATCGTCGGGCCGGTGCTCGGGCGGCCTCGGCAGCAGCTCGAGCTGGACGATCGAGCGGGCTCCCTCGCGGACCGCGTTGCCGACGCAGTCGGCCCCCGTGTCGCCCCCGCCGATCACCACCACGTCCTTGCCGGCGGCGGTGATCTGGGGCAGGCCCTCGGGCGCCGGGATCTCCGGGGCGGGCCCGAAGCGTCCCGCCACCCAGCGGTTGCGGACGTACAGGTAGTCCATCGCCGGGTGCACCCCGTCGAGCTCGCGCCCGGGGATCTCCAGCTCGCGCGCGACCCGCGAGCCGGTCGCCAGCACGACCGCCCCGAAGCGCTCCCGCAGCTCCTCCACGCTCACGTCCCGCCCCACGTCCACGCCGCAGCGCAGCTCCACGCCCTCGGCCACGAGCTGCTGGACGCGCCGCTGCACGAGCGACTTTTCGATCTTGAAGTCGGGCACGCCGAAGCGCACCAGGCCGCCGGCGGCCTCGTCGCGCTCGAACAGCGTCACCTCGTGGCCGGCCCGGCGCAGCTGCTGGGCGGCCGCCATGCCGGCGGGCCCGGCACCCACCACCGCCACCGAGCGCCCGCTGAGGATCCGCGCGTGGGGGGGTTCGGGGCGCACCCACCCCTCCTCCCAGGCGCGGTTGATGATCGAGTTCTCGATCTGTTTGATCGTGACCGCGTCGCCCTCGCGGATCTCCAGCACGCACGCCGCCTCGCACGGCGCCGGGCACAGCCGGCCGGTGAACTCGGGGAAGTTGTTGGTCGCGTGCAGCTGCGCGATCGCGTCCTGGAAGCGGTCGCGGTAGACGAGGTCGTTCCAGTCGGGGATCAGGTTCCCCAGCGGGCAGCCGTTGTGGCAGAACGGGATCCCGCAGTCCATGCAGCGGGCCCCCTGGTCGCGCAGCTCCCCCAGCGGCCGCTGCAGCTGGAACTCGCGGTAGTCGCCGACCCGTTCGCGGGGATCCCGCTGGGGGATGCCGCGGCGCTCGATCTGCAGGAAGCCCCCCAGCTTGCCCATCAGGGTCCGGCCTCGCCGACGGCGTCAAGGGGCCGGGCCGGCACCTGACCGCCGTTGGCGGCCGCCGTGGCTGCCAGCGCCTCCTCCTGCTCGCGTTCGCGCAGCACGCGCTTGTAGTCGTTGGGCATCACCTTCACGAACGCACCATTGGAGACCAGCTCCTCCCAGCGCCCCAGCACCCGCTCGGCGACCGGGGAGCCGGTCCGCTGGCGGTGCTCTTCGACCATCGCCCGCAGCTCCATCGCGTCGGCCTCGGAGAGGTCTTCGAAGCCCACCATTCCCATGTTGCAGCGCTTGGAGAACAGCCCGTCCTCGTCGAGCACGTAGGCCACCCCACCGCTCATGCCGGCGGCGAAGTTGCGCCCCGTGGGGCCCAGCACGACGACCCTGCCCCCGGTCATGTACTCACAGCCGTGGTCCCCCACGCCCTCCACGACCGTCCAGGCGCCCGAGTTGCGCACGGCGAAGCGCTCACCCGCCAGGCCCCGGAAGAAGGCCCGCCCGCGGGTCGCCCCGTACAGCACCGTGTTGCCGACGATCACGTTGTCCTCGGCGACGAAGTGCTCGCCCATCCCCTCCCGGGGACGGATCGCGAACACGCCCCCGGACAGCCCCTTGCCGGCGTAGTCCTGGGCGTCCCCCCACAGCGTGAAGGTCACACCGGGGGACAGCCAGCCGCCGAAGCTCTGGCCGGCGGACCCCTCGAACTCCACCGCGATCGTGTCGGGGGGGAGGCCGTCGGGGCCGTGGCGGCGGGCGATGTGGCTGGAGAGGATCCCCCCGACGCAGCGGTTGCGGTTGCGGATCGGCAGGCGCATGCTGACCGGGCGACGCTCCTCCAGCGCCGCCTGGGCACCTTTCACAAGGCTCCAGTCGAGCGCGTCGGAGAGCACCTCGGGGGGGCCTTCCACCCGCCGCCGGGGCGCCTCCTCCGGGAGCTCCACGTGGGTGAGGATGTGGGTCAGGTCGACGCCCCTCGCCTTCCAGTGGGCGATCGCCTCGTCGGCCCGCAGCAGGTCCACGCGTCCGGTCGCCTCGTCGAGCGACCGCAGCCCCAGCGAAGCGAGGATCTCCCGCACCTCCTCGGCCACGAAGAAGAAGAAGTTGACGACGTGCTCCGGGGTCCCCTTGAAGCGCTTGCGCAGCTCCGGGTCCTGGGTGGCGATCCCCACCGGGCAGGTGTTCAGGTGGCAGGCCCGCATCATGATGCAGCCGGTCGCGATCAGCGGGGCGGTCGAGAAGCCCATCTCGTCGGCCCCCAGCATCGAGGCGACGACGACGTCACGGCCGGTCTTCAGCTGCCCGTCGGTCTGCACGACGATCCGTGAGCGCAGGTCGTTCAGCAGCAGCGTCTGCTGGGTCTCGGCCAGCCCGATCTCCCACGGCACGCCGGCCGCCTGGATCGAGGACAGCGGGGAGGCCCCGGTGCCGCCGTCGTGGCCGGAGATCAGCACGCGGTCGGCGTTCGCCTTCGAGACCCCGGCGGCCACCGTTCCGACGCCCACCTCGGAGACGAGCTTGACCGACACCTGGGCCTCCGGGTTGGAGCAGCGCAGGTCGTAGATCAGCTGCTTGAGGTCCTCGATCGAGTAGATGTCGTGGTGGGGAGGCGGGGAGATCAGCCCCACGCCCGGGGTGGTGTGGCGGATCGAGCCGATGTAGGCGTCCACCTTGTGGCCGGGGAGCTGGCCACCCTCTCCCGGCTTCGCCCCCTGGGCCATCTTGATCTGCAGCTCGTCGGCGTTGACCAGGTAGTGGATCGTCACGCCGAAGCGCCCCGAGGCGACCTGCTTGATCGCCGAGCGGCGCCGGTCGCCGTTGGCGTCGGGCTTGAAGCGCACGGGGTCCTCGCCGCCCTCGCCCGTGTTCGAGCGCCCGCCGAGGCGGTTCATCGCGATCGCCAGCGTCTCGTGGGCCTCGCGGGAGATCGACCCGAGGCTCATCGCCCCGGTGCAGAAGCGCTTGACGATCTCACTCGCCGGCTCGACCTCCTCGAGCGGGACCGGACCGCCCGCCGCGGGCGTGAAGCCGAGCAGGCCCCGCAGCGTGGCCTGGCGGGCGGCGTCGTCGTTGACCAGCTCGGCGTACTCGCGGTAGCGCGTGTAGGCGTCACTGGAGCGGACCTCGGCGTGGGCGCCCTCGTCGCCCTGCAGGGCGGCCGTGACGTCGCCGTTGGCGCCGCGCACCGCCTGCTGGACGAGCGCGATCGTCTCGGGGTTCCAGATGTGGTGCTCGCCGTCGCGGCGCCAGGCGTACACGCCGCCCACCGGCAGCAGCGCGTCGTGGGCCATCGGGTAGGCACGGGCGTGACGCTCCAGCGACTCCTGCGCCAGCTCGGTCACGCCGACCCCCCCGATCCGCGAGGCGGTGCCGGTGAAGTGCTTGTCGATCAGCTCCCGCTCGAGCCCCACGGCCTCGAAGATCTGGGCCGCGCGGTAGGACTGGATCGTCGAGATGCCCATCTTGGAGATCGTCTTCAGCAGCCCTTTGCCGAGCGCCTTGACGTAGTTCTGGGCCGCCCGCTCGGGGTCGATCAGCTCCGTCCTGCCGTCTGCGCCGGTGCGCGCCAGGCGCTTCTCGAACACCAGCTCGTCGAGCGTCTCCAGCGCCAGATAGGGGTTGATGGCGCTGGCCCCATAGCCGATCAGGGTGGCGAAGTGGTGGACCTCACGCGGCTCGCCGGACTCGAGGATGATCCCCGCCCGCAGCCGCGTGCCGGCGAGTGTGAGGTGGTGGTGGACGGCGGCGACGGCCAGCAGTGAGGGGATCGGCGCCCGCCGGGGTCCGAGCTGGCGGTCGGACAGGACGATGATGTTGACGCGCCGGGCGATCGCCTCGACGGCTTCCCGGCAGATGCGCGCGATCGCCTTCTCCATCCCCCCCGGCCCCTCCTCCACCGGCCAGGTGATGTCGAGCGTGTCCGCTTTGTAGACGTCGTGCCTGACGTTGCGCAGCGTCTCGAGCTCGCGGTTCAGCAGGATCGGCTGTTCGAGCAGCAGCTTGTGGGCGTGCTCGGGGGTCTCTTCGAACAGGTTGCGCTCGTTCCCGAGGCTGGTCGCGAGGCTCATCACGATCTCCTCGCGGATCGGGTCGATCGGCGGGTTGGTGACCTGCGCGAACAGCTGCTTGAAGTACGAGAACAGCGGCGGGGCCTGGTCGGAGAGGACCGCCAGCGAGAGGTCGTTGCCCATCGAGCCGATCGGCTCGGCTCCGTCGATCGCCATCGGCGCCAGCAGCACCTTGAGGTCCTCCTGGGTGAAGCCGAAGGCCCGCTGGCGCAGGTGCAGGGGCTGTTTGGAGATCGTCACCTGCTCGGAGGGGGGCAGGTCCCCGAACGGGACCGCGTTGCGCGCGTACCACTCCCCGTAGGGCTGCTGGGTGGCGATCTCGCGCTTGAGCTCCTCGTCCTCGACGATCCGGCCCCGCTCGAGGTCCACCAGGAACAGCTTGCCCGGCTGCAGCCGGCCGAGGCGCTTGACGTTCTCCGGGGGGATGTCCAGCAGCCCCGACTCGGACCCCAGCACGACGTAGCCGTCGAGCGTCTCCACCCAGCGGCCGGGCCGCAGCCCGTTGCGGTCGAGCGTGGCCCCGACCACGCGCCCGTCGGTGAAGGCGACCGAGGCGGGCCCGTCCCACGGCTCCATGAGGCAGGCGTGGTAGGCGTAGAAGGCCTTCAGGTAGTCCGGCAGGTCGTCGCGGTCGCGGTAGGCCTCGGGGATCATCATCATCGCCGCGTGGGGCAGCGAGCGGCCGGCCAGCATCAGCAGCTCGAGCACGTTGTCGAAGGTGGCCGAGTCGGAGTTCCCCGGGGCCACCACCGGCAGGATCCGCTGCAGGTCGTCCCCGAACAGCTCCGAGTGCAGCTCGCTCTCGCGGGCCCGCATCCAGTTGACGTTGCCCATCAGCGTGTTGATCTCGCCGTTGTGGCAGATCACCCGGTAGGGGTGGGCGAGCTCCCAGCTGGGGAAGGTGTTGGTCGAGAAGCGCGAGTGCACCAGCGCCATCGCGCTCTTGGTGCGCTCGTCCCGCAGGTCGGCGTAGAAGGGCGCCAGCTGGTAGCTGATCAGCATCCCCTTGTAGTTGATCGTCCGCGAGGAGCTCGAGACGATGTAGAGGCCTGGCTCCTCGGCGGTCAGGTCGGTGATCCGCCGGGTCACGTACAGCTTGCGCTCGAAGGCGTCGCGGTCGTCCTCGCACGGCCCGGCGGCGCCGACGAACAGCTGGCGGATGACCGGGCGGCAGGCGCCCGCGACCTCCCCGGTCTCCTCCGGCGAGACGGGGACGTCACGCCACCCGAGCAGGCGCTGGCCGGTCTGGGCGACGGCGCCCTCGACCAGCTTCTCCAGCCGTCCCCTGGCGGCGTCGTCGGCCGGCAGGAAGCACATCAGCACCCCGTAGGCGCCCGCCGGCGGGAGCTCGAACGGCGTCACCGCCCGGAACAGCTCGTCGGGCATCTGCATCAGGATCCCGGCGCCGTCGCCCGTGCACGGGTCCGCGCCCGTGGCGCCGCGGTGCTCGAGGTTCTCCAGCGCGGTCAGCGCCCGTGCGATCACCTCGTGGGTGGGCTCGTTGTCCAGCCGCGCGACCATGCCCACGCCGCACGCGTCGTGCTCGAAACGAGGGTCGTAGAGTCCGGCTTCCCGGGGCGGGTGCATGTTGTGCGAAGTCATGTGAGTGCTCCCTTGGGGCCGTGCATCCCGGCTGGTGCTGAGGGGCGTCCTTGCAAGACGACCGTGCACCGTGGCACAGGCGGTCGGGCACCTGAGGCGGAGCCCGAAGGGTAGCAGCGAAACAGGCCGAGAAAACCCTTCCTGGCAGGGAAAATCATCGACCTCTAAACCAATTGACAGCGCCCGTTTATCGCCCCTCCGAGCCGTCCCGGGCGACTGGTGCCGGGGTCGCCGCCGGCGAGGGCTCCGGTGCCATCGTGGCGGCCTCCGGCCAGGAGCACAGCCGCGTCCGTCCCGGGCAGCTCTCGCACAGCCCCCGATGGGGTCGCGGGCTGACCGCGAACCCGCTCTGCAGGGCCCTCCGCAGGCGCTCCCGCAGCGAGCCCTCCAGGGCCTCCCGGTCGGCCGCCGTGAAGCGCGCCGAGGCCCACTCCCGCGGTCGCGCGAGGAACCAGTGCTCGACCTCCACCCGGGGCGCCCCGGCCCGCAGCACGGCGAGCGCGTACAGCTCCCGCTGCAGCGCGTAGTCCCGCTCGACCAGCTGCTCGAGGTCGTCCCCCTCGCCGACCTCGTCGCTCTTGTAGTCGACCACCAGGTAGCCGCCGTCGCGCTCCCGCGCGAGCACGTCGATCACGCCCGTCAGCAGCGGCAGATCCTCGCCGGCGGGGTACGCGAAGGGGTGCTCCCGCCAGACCTCGCCAGCCGAGGCGATCCGGCGCCCCGGGGCCTCGCCCAGGGCGCTCCCGAGCAGCTCCGCGACCTCGCTCGCCTCCTGCACGCCGGGGTGAAGCCCCAGCCCGCGGGCGGCCAGCGCGACCTCCTGCACGGTCGGCCCGTCCCCGGTGGCGAAGTCGTGTAGCTCGAGCACGCGGTGCACGAGCGACCCGCGGGAGAGCGCGTCGAGCCCCTTCCCGCGCCGCTGCGGCACGGAGCCCTCGACCCCCCGCTCCTGCATCCCGAGGACCCGTTCGAGGTAGTACCGGTAGCCACACCGCTCGAGCTCCTTCAGCGACGAGTAGCTCACGGTCTCCAGCTCGATCGCCGCCGGAGGCGCGGGCGCGGCCCCGATCGCGGGCGGCTCGGCCACCACCGCGGCCGGCAGCGCATCCTCGAAGGTCAGCTGCGCCGGGTTCAGCCGCCGGCGCCCCGCGCGCGCAGACGGAGCGTCGCCCAGCCGCCGCAGGTTGTCCGCCGCCGCAGGCGTCGCGACGGCCGGCCGGGACGCGGATTCCGGGCCCCGGTCCGGCCCGAGCAGCCCGGCCGCGGCCTGTGGCCTCGCCAGCAGGCAGCGGACGTCCTCCCCGCCCGTCGCGGCCGGGCGCACGATGCCCTCGAGGCCGGCACCGGGCGGGAGCTGGCCTTCCAGCTCGGCGAGGTCGCCGGCGAGCGCCGGCGCGAGCCAGGAGATGGCCGTGCCGTTGCCGCCCTCGCCGGAGCGCGCCGGCAGCCCCAGGGCGCCGCTCAGCAGCAGCCGCTCGCGGGCGCGGGTCATGGCCACGTACAGGATCCGGTCCTCCTCGAGGGCTTCCTCGGCGCGGCGCTCCTCGCACAGCTCCCGGTAGTCGAGCGCCGGGGTGCTGTCGGAGCCGTCGAGGTGGGCCAGCCGCAGCCCGATGCGGTCGTCCTGCACGAGCAGCTCCGGCGTGCGCTTGTTCGGGGCACGGCCGAGGTCGGCCACGCACACGACCGGGAACTCCAGGCCCTTGGCGGCGTGGATGCTCATCAGGCGCACCGCGTCGGTGTCCGACAGCGCCGGTGCGTCCGCCTCGCCGGAGCGTTTCTGGTCTTTCAGGTAGGCGGCCTGGTCGAGGAAGCCGCGCAGGTCGCGGCCCTCGGTCTCCTCGAAGCGGCGTGCCAGGCGGGCGAGCTTGTAGGCGTTGGCGAGCTCGCCCGGCTGGCCGGCCGCCAACCCCGGAGAGCCCCAGCCGGGCACCGGCTCCTGCAGGGCCCGGGCGATCAGCTCGCCCAGGGGCCGCAGTGGGGCTCCGGCCCGCTCCCGCTCGACGAATGCGCAGAAGCGCTCGAGCGCCAGCTCGTCCGAGCGCGCCAGACCCAGCTCGGAGCCGGCCCCGATCGCCAGCTCGAAGGCGCGTCCGCCACCCTGCTGGGCTGCGAGCGCGAGCAGCGCCATGCCGTCCCGCGAGACCCCCGCGAAGGGGCCCGCCAGGCAGGCGTACAGCGCCTCCTCGTCGAGCGGGTTGGCGAGCAGGCGCAGGTAGGCGAGCAGATCTTCCACGGCCCGGCTCTCCCAGTAGGCGCCGGCCGAGGCGAGCGTCGTGAGGCCCTGCTGCTGCAACGCCCGCTCGTACACGGCGATGTCACCGAGCGCCCGCAGCAGCACGACCACGTCACGGGGCCGCGCCTCCCCGGCGGAGACCAGCTCGGCCACGCGGCGGGCGAGCAGCCGCGCCTCGGCCTGGCGCCACAGGGCCGCCCGCGGGAGCCCCGCCCCGATCGCCCGTGCGCCGTCGCCGCCGAGGGCCTCGTCCCAGCCGGCCTTCTGGGTGAGCAGCAGCTCGACCGCCGGCCCGCCGGTGCCCTGAGGATCCCGCTCGCGGGCGCCGTGGGCGCGGGTGAAGCCGTCCAGGCGCTGCTCGAAGATGGCCCCGACCGTCTCCACCAGCTCGGGCCGGCTGCGGAAGTTGAGCGTCAGCGCGAGGCTCGAGCCCGACGGCGCGAGCTCCTCGGAGCGCTCCCGGAAGATCGCCACCTCGGCATGCCTGAATCCGTAGATCGCCTGGAACTCGTCTCCGACCGTGAACAGCTTCTCGTGCTCCAGCAGGCGCAGGATCTCGAGCTGGCTGCGGTTGGTGTCCTGGAACTCGTCCACCATCACGAGCTCAAAACGCTCCGACCAGGCCCGGCGGATCTCCTCGTGCGTCCCGAGCAGCTGCGCCGCCAGCAGCTCCAGGTCGTCGAAGTCCACCGCG
>DATJOU010000023.1:0-10616 GCA_035506775.1 Solirubrobacteraceae bacterium
GGACATCTACGTCGCGCACAAGCCGCCCAAGGAACGAGCACCGGTCGTCGACGGGGTGGCGCCAGAGATCTACTCGGCGGCGCTGGGGCTCCCCAAAGGGGACGAAGTCACCCTTCCGCCTGACCCGATCCAGGAACAGAAGAGCTTCTCGAAGGCCAAGAAGGAATTCGAAGCGCTCCCCGAGGTCCGTGTGCTGTTCGACAACGGCGCAGGACCCACGCCCGGCAAAAGCAACACGCCCGGCAACCCATATCCGGCCTTCGAAGAGACGTTCCCCGAATGGCCGATCCCCGCGAAAGCCCGCTCCTGGTTCCTCGGTCCCGAAGGGACGCTCTCCGACGAACCGGCGGCGGCCGAAGGGGTCGACTCCTACACCTCCGACGCGAACGCCACCGGGCTGACCGACTACACCGGCGGCGCGGGACCGGGTGGGCTATGGGGCGACGCCTCGCAATGGGACTGGAACTGGGTGGCACCCCCGGAAGGCGACTCGGTCTCCTACGTCTCGGCTCCCCTCACCGAAGACACGACCGTGATCGGGGGAGGCGCGGTGACGGTGTGGGTGAAGTCCTCCACCCCGAACGTCGATCTCCAGGCCACGGTCAGCGAAGTGCGTGGCGACGGCAACGAAACCTTCGTCCAGAACGGGTGGATCCGTGCCGACGAGCGCAAGCTCGCCACGAGCTCGGAAAACATGTTCAAGCAGGCCCCCACGGAACTGCAGCCGATTCCCACCTTCCTCAAATCCGACCTGCAGGCGATGCCCGCCGACGAATTCGTGCCGGTCACGATCCCGCTGTACTTCGAGGGTCACGCCTACCGTGCCGGCACCCACATCAGGGTCTCGATCGCAGCTCCGAACGGGACCCAGCCGGTGTGGTCCTTCAGCCAGACACAGCCGGAAGGCGAAACCGCCAACGTGTCGATCGGGTTCGGCCCCACCATGCCCTCCAGCCTGACCCTCCCGATCACCTCCGAAGCGACGGTGCCCACCGGGCTGCCGCCGTGCCCGAGCCTGCGCAACGAGCCCTGCCGGCCGTACCAGGCGTTCGTGAACAACGGCTCCTGAGCTTCTCGCTCCAGGGCCCCGCCGGCGGGCCGCCCAGGAAGAAGCCATCGCGGGTCCGCCGCGACGACCCGGACGGCCTCGTCGCCCGCCGACACGGCCGGGATGCCAGAGCGCGAGGGGCCCACGTTCGATATTGGTACCGGGGCACAGCCAGAGCGGGGGGACCCCACAAGCCATATGCCCAGACAAGAGAGGGATGACCTGATGAGCTCGGAGACGATCGAGATCAAGACCAAGGACGGAACCGCCGACGCGTACCTGTCCAAGCCCGACGACGGAGCGGCCCATCCCGGGGTACTGCTGCTGATGGACGCCTTCGGGGTGCGACCCCAGATCGAGCAGATGGCCGACCGGATCGCCTCGCGGGGATACACGGTGCTGGCACCGAACCTCTTCTACCGCGGGGGCCGGGACCCCGTCGGGGAGATGCCCGACATGTCGGAGGAGGGCGCCCGCATGCAGTTCTTCCAGAAGCTCAGGCCGCTGATGGAGGAACTGACCCCGGAGCGGATCGACAGCGACGGCGACGCCTACCTCTCCCGCCTCGAACAGGACAGCGAGGGCCCGATCGCGATCACCGGCTACTGCATGGGCGCCCGTACCGGCCTGCGGATCGCCGAGACGCACCCCGATCGCGTGGTCGCGCTGGGCGGCTTCCACGCCGGCGGACTAGTCACCGATGCACCCGAGAGCCCCCACCGGAACGTCGGTCAGGTCCAGGCCGAGCTGTACTTCGGGTTCGCCGACGAGGACCAGAGCATGACCCCCGAGCACATCGCCGAGTTCGAGCGTGCGCTGGACGACGCCGGCATCTCCTACCGCACCGACGTCTACGAGGGAGCCGCCCACGGCTACACGATGTCCGACATGCCCGTCTACCACGAGGAGGCGGCCGAGCGCCACTACGACGAGCTGTTCGCCCTCCTCGAGCGGACCACGAAGGCACAGTCGGGGACCGGCTAGCGATGGCGCTGCGGAAGCTGACGGTCCTCGGCCTCATGGCGCTCGCGCTGGGAGGACTGGCGACGATGCTCGGGATGCCCGGTCCGGCGATCGGTGCCACCTCGTGCTCGGAGATCCCGACCGTGTACGGGATCCCGCCGTGGGGCTTTCACACCGGTCCCTACACCGGCCAGCGCAGCTTCGCCAAGGGCCACGGGAACATCGACCTCGAGGCCAACACGGTGTCCGGGGTCATCTGCCAGCAGGACCGGGAGGGCACGATCATCCTGTCGGTGGGGCACCACCTCCAGTACCACTCCCACCACGCCGTGATGTGGGGCTACCCGGGGAACATCATGAAGATCAAGGTCCGGGTCACGAGGAGCAGCGACCCCAGATGCGACGTGGGCACGATCGGCCGGGCGACCCTGTTCGCGAGCTACAACGGCGTGCGCAGCGACAGCGTCCGCTTCGTCTTCCCGGCCCCCTGCCGGGACCAGGACCGCCTGTATCACGGCCCGGAAGTGAACAACCAGGTTCCACCGGCGTAGACGCCCAGGGTGCGCCGCCCCGGCTGCTGCGTGGAGGTCGACCTTCGCTGCTACACCCCACCTCAAGACCCGCGAAGGCAGGGTCGTCTACCTCCACGAGCACTCGGATCGGGACGAGGCTCCACCGCCGCCGGAGTCGCTCGCCGCTGACGTGGTACGGCGGCTGGGATAATCGGCCGATGCCAGGGGACGCCACCGCGCCCGATACGGTCGAGCTTGCCCGTGAGCTGCTGGAGACGGGTCACCGCGGCGAATGGGACCGGGCGATGGAGTTCTTCTCCCCGCGGGCCGTCTGGGTCGCCATCGACGCCATCGAAGCTTTCGAGGGGCCGGCGATGCGCGACTTCTGGATCGAGTGGTATTCGGCCTACGAGGACGTTCACATCGAGATCGTCGATCTCGTCGACCTCGGCGGTGGGCTTGTGATGGCGGTCATCCACCAGAGCGGCCGTTTCGGCGACGCCCCGACACGGATCACGCAGGACGCCACCCTGCTCTACGAGTGGTCGAGCGGGCTGGTCGATCGGGTCACCTCCTACGCGCGGCCCGATGAGGCCCGAGCCGCCGCCGAGCGGCTGCTCGAGGAGCGGGCGTAGGGATGCGCCTGCCGCTCGCCCCGGTGCTCGCGCTCGCCGTCGCCCTCGCCTTCGCCGCGGCCCCCACGGCGGCCCTCGCCGGCTCCCAGGACGCCGCCGCCACGCACGCCGGCATCACCGCCGGCTACGCGCTCGCGCGGGCCGCCGTGGCGACGATCCCGGTGGCCCAGGACAGGATCGAGCGCTACAACTCCAAGCTCGCCCGGGAATGTCCCGACGTCGGCGCGGGGACGCCGGAGACCGAAGCATCGGAGCCGATGAGCGCGGAGGTGGCCGCGGCGCTGTGGTCGATCTCCTACGGCGCGGCCGCGGGGCCGATCAAGACCTTCACCAGGGCAATCGGGCCGCTGCACTGGACCAACGCCCGCTTCAACCGGGCCGTGCATCGTCTCGCCACGACCCTGAGCGAGCTCGCCACGCTGCGGATGCCCGACCTGTGCGGGGATGTGCGGGCGTGGACGGCGAGCGGGTTCACGACCGTCCCTGAGGACGTGCTGGAAATCGACCACCACGTCGAACCGCTGGAACTGCCCGAAATCCCGTGGGGCCTGGTCACGCCCTATGTGCGGCCCGCCGAAACCGGTCTCGTGAACTACATCAAGCGGGCCGAAACGAAGGTCGCCGAAGCCGAATTCATCAAAGGCCAGAAAGACTGGTACCAGGTGATCGAAACGCTCGGGCTGGAGCCGTAACCAGGACGAAGGACCGTCGGGGCCGGGCCGGCGAGGATGCTGCTACTCGACCGACCCCACCGGGGCGGCGAGGAGGGCTCCGCCGGACAGCTCCACGGGGGCTCCAGGATCGGGCTCGGCGAGGATCATCTCGACGACCTCGGGGTCGCTGCTGCGAGCCAGCGCGCGGGCGCCCTCCGGGGTGATGGCGCTGACGATCGCCGCCTCGGCGCCTCCGTCGCGGTCGTACTGGACCGTGTAGGCCTCGATCGCCGCCGGGCCGGTGTGGTCCCCGACGACGGTTCGAGGGGGCGCCAGCCGGAGCTCGGGGGTGACGGTGGAGTACGGCTGGCGCGGGGGGCGGCAGGAGTACACACCCGCGGCGTTCTTGGTCAGGTACCACCCCACGGCGGTGGCCAGGCCGTACGCCTCGGGGTCCTCCCGCAGACGCTGGACGAGCGTTGCCACGGAGTGGGTGACGTAGTTGTTCCCCGGGCCCCCGGCGAAGGTCAGCCCGCCGGTGACCGTGAGGGATCGTCCGGGATCCTCGATGTCGAGCCCGAGCTCGCGGGCGGCGACCTCGACGGCCGAGGGGAAGCAGGAGTACACGTCGAGGAGGGCGACCTCGTCGATGCTCACTCCCGCCCGCTCTAGCACGCCCCGGCCGGCGGCCCGGATGGCCGGGGAGGCGGCGAGCGTGTGGCGCTCACCGACGTGCCACCGGTCGTAAACCTGCGCGCCGGCGTGGACGAACACCCACCGGTCCTTCGGCACCCCCGCCCGCTCGGCCGCGGCGGCGCTCGTGAGGATCAGACCCGCGGCCAGGTTGACCTGGATGTTGGCCGTGAGCAGCTTCGTGTACGGCGCGGCCACGAGCCGGTTCGTGGGCGTCGGGGTCGCGATCTCCTCGGCCGTGTAGGCCTGCTGCAGCCACGCGTTCGGATTCCCCGCCGCCACCTCGGAGAAGCGGGCCCAGAGGCCCGCGATCCGTCGCAGGTGCTCCTCGGGCTGGTCGCCGGTGAGGCCCCGAACGGCGCTCTCGATCAGCGCGTACATGTACACGGGAGGGGCCAGCCCGGCCGCCCCTTCGGTGTCGGTGACGGGTGGGTGGTCCTCGCCGATGGTCCGCGCCAAAGGCACGTCCTCCTGCTGGCTTCGCCACGGGAGCGGCCGTCCGCTCAGGCGGGCGTCGCGTACGAACGTCACCGCCTCCCCGCCCCCGATCAGTGCCACCTCGAGCTGTCCGGCGGCGATGGCCGCAGCCGTGTCGTTGATGAGCACCTGCGGGCCGTCGCCCCCGAACTGCCCGCTCTGAACCGTCTCACGTGGGCTGGCCCCGAGCTCCTCGGCGAGGAGCACGGCGGCGTTGCGGTAGTGCCACCCGACCACAGGGACGCAGCGCACCGAGTCGGCCCCCCGCAACAGCCGTTCGCCCGCTCCGCTGTCGTGGGCCGCCTCGCGAAGCGCGCGAGCGATCAGGGCCACCGGCTCGGCGTGCTCCTCCTCGACCTCGCGAGCCACCACCTGGCCGGCGCCGACGATCACGGGCGTGAGCGGATCGATCCCCACGCCGGCGGATGATCGCATCAGGGCGAGGGAGGGGGCTCGACGGGCCCCCGGTGTGGTCTGCCTACTGCCTCAGAGAGCACATGTTTCCCCAGGCCGCGCAGAGCAGCGCCGACAGGAGGGCTTCGCTCTCCTCCTCGGTGCTCTCGTCGATGTCGTCGATCGCCCGCATCACGAGTGCTGCGACGAGGATCGGGTCAAGGGGCTGGTGTTGTTCGGGTTCCATCAGGCAACCTCTGGTAGCTATTGGCCGATCTGTATAACGGCAGGGTAAAGAAGGGGCGCGAGGGGTCATGGGCGGGTGAGGGTCTGCTCGGGGCTCACAAAACTCATCTCTCACAGCGTGGAAACCCCCGGTGGCCGTCGGGAGTTGCGGTCCCCCTCGGGGGCGCCGTCGGCCCAAGCTGATCGAGCAAGTTGGACGTTCTGGACAAGTACGTGCTCCGACAGGCGCCCTGCGGTAGAGTCGCGGCCGTGGATCGGCGGAAACTCATCACCGGACTGGGGGGCCTGAGGCTCGCCGTCGGAGTCTCCTCGTGGGCCACCCCGAGGGTCGCCGGCAAACTGTTCGGACTCGACGCGGAGTCGAATCCCCAGGCTCCGTACCTGGCGAGGCTGTTCGGCGTCCGCGACATCGCCCTCGCGTGGGGGGCCCTCAGCACCACTGGGTCCGCCCAGCGCCAGTGGCTGGTGGCGGGGCTCGCGTGCGACGCCGCCGACACGGTCGCGGGCATCGCCGGCGGCCGGGCCGGCTACCTGCCCCAGATCACCAGCGTGCTCGTCACCGGCACGGCGCTGTCCGCCGCGCTGCTGGGCGCCGCCGCGCTCGGCGACAGCAGCTCCTGAGCCCCCGCACCCGGGCCAGCGGCAGCCGCGGGCCCGCCGCTGCCGGCTGAGCCTTCGCTCAGCCGGTGAACTTCGGCTTGACCGCGGCCGGGCGCGCGTGCACGAACACCCCCGCGCGTGCGATCGCCGCGCACAGGCTGTCGCTCATCACGGTCCTGACGGACACCCGGTGGACTCCGTAGTGGAGCTTGCCGGCGTCGATCCGCACGCTGAACTGCCCGTTCCTGGCCTGTGCGGCAGCGAGCGTCTTGAGCTTGTGGCCGTCGAGGTAGAAGGTGATCTGCTTGATCCCGAGCGAGGAGATGTGGATCGTGAACGGCCCGTGCTTGCTGCCGCTGGCCCCGTGCAGCACGATCTGGGACTCGGACAGCGAGCACTTCCCCTGCACCTGCTGTATGGCAGGGGTCTGAACCACCGCGGTGGAGGGCTGCGGTGTGCTTTCGGCCGGGGCCTGGGGAGCCGCTTCGGCGGGGACGTTGGTGATCACTTCGTTCGAGCTGGCCTTCTTGATCACGCCTTCTCCGAGGACCCTGGCGTGAGCGTGAACGTTGGCACGGACGCCCTCGGGCTGGGAGTCGCTCGTGAATTCGCCTTCGATTTCGGCGACGTTCGACCAGCTTCCGGTCGCTTCGATCACGTGCTGGCAGGTGAAGGTCTCCGTTTCGCCCGGTTCGAGTTCGGTTTCGCCGGCCGGGGCCACGCCGCTGCAGTTCTTGTCCGCCAGCGGTTCGAACCTCAGCGGCCTTTCCCCGGTGTTCGACACCACGATCTCGTAGGCGATCGTCTGACCGGGCTTGGCGGTCAGTTCGCCGCTCGTGTACGGGGTCTCGGTGCCTTCGATCCGCTGGTGCTTTTCGATCGTGAATTCGGGTTCTTCGAGGGCCATCGCGTAGACGGTGTTCGATTCTTCGGTGATCTCCCCGCTGCTGATGCTCGCGGTGTTGGTCCAGAATTCGCCGGCCTTGGCGAGCGCGTGTTCGCAGGTGAAGCTCTCGCTGCTGTCCACGTCCAACTGGGTGGAACCCGAGGGCGAGATGTTGGTGCAGTCTTCGTCCACGAGGGGCGAGAGGTCCACCGGGGAGTCGCCTTCGTTCGTGACGACGATTTCGTATTCGACCGTTTCCCCGGCCCTGCCGGTGAGGAAGTCGGTCGTGAAGTCGTTGTCGGAGCCCTTGATCCGCTGTTGCTTTTCAACGCGGAATTCCGGTTCTTCCGTTTCTTCTGGTTCTTCTGGTTCTTCGGTCACCGCGACGGACACCGTGTTGGAGAGGAGGTCTTCCTCGTTGCCTTCGATACTCGCCTGGTTGGTCCACACGCCGGGTTCGGTGAGCAGTTCCGCGCAGGTGAACGTCTCGACGTCGCCGGCCTCCAGTTCGGTTTCGCTGTCGGGGAAGACGCCCGAGCAGTTTTCGTCTTCCAGTTCGGAGAAGCTGATGGTCGAGTCGCTGGTGTTCGTGACGACGATTTCGTATTCCACGAAGTCGCCGACTTCGGCGGTCAGATCAGCGCTGGTGAAGGCGCCTTCGCCGTCGATCCGCTGGAGCTTTTCGATCGTGAACGTCGTCCCGTCGTCCGTCTTCGGCTTGGCGGCCATCGAGACGCCCGCCAGGGAGACGAAGATCGCCATCGTCAGGAGGATCACGCCGCAGGCGCGAATCCTTCGACGGCCCATCCGCGGGGCGTGCTCCCTCGCGAATCCAAAGGTCCTGTTCACTGCCCGGCGAGCTCCATCCATGGTTGGCATCTTCCTTGACGCGATTTATCCGTTCCGAACGCCGCCTGAGGGGCGCCGGGCACTGCTGGACGAACGTACCAGCCACGACGATCGGCCGGCAACACACCACCCGGCCAATCCTCCCCACCTCCGGGCAGAGCTGGTCAGCCATACGCGAACGACTGGACGCTCCGCAAGCGATTATGCACACCGGCTCGTCCGGTTGGGCCAGTTCCGGGCCGGGTCCATGCTGCCCGGCATCTCGAGGGAGCGGCAGACCGCCGGCGGTGAGCTCGGTTCACCCCCGGCTTCCGGGTCGAAGGCCGGCCCGCGCCCGGACCCGCGCAGGAGAACCGGACCGGGCTGCGAAAGCCCCTCTCGTGAAAGCCGGGCTGCTCGCAAAACGCCATACTGATGACTTCGTGTCGGACGAGCCGCTGATCTCGGACGAGCTTCCACGGGACCCCCTCGAGGCCCTGGAAGAAGGGTGGAGGTACTGCCTCAACACCGACCCGCCCCCGGAGGGGATCGCTTCGAGGCTCCCGGAGCTGTTCGACCCCTCCGTGCGTCTCGACTTCTCCGAGCGGATCTTCAACCCGACCGTCCACGAGGGCCACGAAGGAGTGCTTCGGTGGAGGGCCGAGCTGTGCGAGATCTGGGAGTCCTTCCGGGCCGATCCCCGCGAGCTGTTCCGCGGCGAGGACGTGTTCGTGGTGTTCGTGGCCGAGGTGACCCGGGGCCGAGTCGGAGGGACCGAGGTCACGCGCGAGACGGCGTTGACGTGCACGCTCCGCGACAACCGGATCGCCGAGATGCGCTCGTGTGTGGACCGCTCCCGAGCGCTCCGCGAGGCCGGTCTCGGGCACGCCCTCCAGGCCCCGGCGTAAAGCGTCACTAAAGGCGACCACGCCTACTTCCCGCGACCGCTAGCACGGTTGCGCTATTGGCGAGCCGTCCGTGCACCAAAGGTGCAGAGGCGGGGTTCGGATTGACATAGACGAACTCCGACACCGCCCCGTGGAGGCCCCGCTGATGATGGAACAGGATCACCCCATACCGAACACCCCCGCCTACGCCGACATGGTCATCCGCGCGATCGACGACATCGACCAGCAGACGTCCGAACGCCGTGACTCGCTGCTCGCAGACCTGCTGTGCTCATCCTGGGGAAGCGTGGTCGCGCAGAACCAGTGAGAGGAATCCCCTCCCTCTAGCACCGTTGTGGGATCTAACGGTGCGCGACGCGACCACCGTGCCGGTCGCGGGTTCTTGCGGTCGGGGCAGGATGGCCCCGTACAGAGGGGAGACACACGATCCACCTCCAGGGATCGTGGAGGGGGAGTTGAGCGCCCGGATAGCGCTCGCTCCCCCCTTTTTTGCCGGGCGCGGCCCTCAGCCCTGCCGCACGGCCCGCACAAGCGCGAGTCCCGGCAGTGCCGCCAGGCGCCTCACCGTGACCTGGTCGAAGCCGCTGTCCCGCAGCCACCCGGAGACCTGGTCGGTGGAGTAGGTGTCGGCCCCCGAGGTGAGGTGGAAGAAGAGCCCCAGGTAGCTTCCGCTGTCGGGAGCCCGCCCCGCCGGGCGGTCGTAGAGGTCGAGCACGCACACCGGCGCCCCCGCCCGCGTCACCGCGGCCACGCGCGAGAACAGCTCGCGGGTCTGCTCGGGCGTGAGGTGGTGGACGATGTTGAACACCAGCGCCCCGTCGTGGGGTCCGCCGAGGTCGGCCGCGAACATGTCTCCCTCGACGTGGTGGACGCGGTCGGACATCCCGGCGGCGGCCACGATCTCGCGGCCGATGCGGGCGCTGCCCGGCAGGTCCACGACCGTCGCCGAGAGCTCCGGGTGGCGCCGGCAGAGGGCCATCGAGAACTCGCCGTGTGCCCCCGCCACATCGAGCAGCGAACGGGAGCCGGACGGCAGCCCGACGGCCTTCGCGACCGGGGCGCTCGAGAGCTTTGCAAGCTGGTACTGGCCCATGATGTAGCTGCGCCAGTAGGGGTCCTCGGGCGGCTTGTCGTGGAGCTCGACGGCACGACCGTCGCGCACCAGCCCCTCGAGGTCCTGCCACCACTGCCAGTAGTGGACGTTGTCGGCCAGGAAGTCGCCGATATAGGTGGGGGAGGCGGGGTCGAGCCATTTCCGCTGCCTGGGGGCGATCTCGAATCGCTCGCCGGCCATCCTCACGATGCCGGCCGTCGTGAGCACTTCCAGCACCCGCCGGGTTCCCTGCTCGCGCAGGCCGAGGCGCTGTGCCAGCTGCTCGGCGGTGGCCGGTCCGGCCCCCAGCTCGCCGAGCATTCCCGTGCTCTGGGCGACCTGCAGCGAGCGTGCCGCCGGCATCGAGAGCATCGACAGCCCGACCGGCTCCGGGACCAGGTTGAGCATCCCCCCGACCCGCTCTTTGAGGTCGTCGTAACGGATTCCCAGGCGCACGGCGGCACCCTAGACGCCCTCGCCGTGCGACGCGAGCCGGACGCCCCGGCGGCTGGTTGGAGATAACCCTCCGCAAAGCTCCCCAAAGCTCCCCAAAGGCCGATGAAACGCAGCTTGCAGGACGGCCCCGGCGCTTGACCCGCTTGATAGCTTTTGGACAGGAGAATGAATATGCGCTCAGCTCGCTGGTTTGGGGGGAGGGGCGCGAAAACCTGGAGCGGCGTG
>DATJOU010000024.1:0-8903 GCA_035506775.1 Solirubrobacteraceae bacterium
CGATCGAGACATCCGCCGGAGACCAGCCCGCGATCGCGGAGGGGTCCCCGGAGGGCACCGCCGGGGCGCAGTACGACACCGGCCAGCGGATCCTGGTGGTGGACGACGAGGAGAACATCGTCGAGGTGATCTCGATGGCGCTGCGCTTCCAGGGCTTCTCGGTCGAGCAGGCCTCGACGGGGCAGGCGGCGCTGTCGGCCGTGACGCGCTTCAAACCCCACCTGATGGTCCTCGACGTGATGCTCCCGGACATGGAGGGCTTCGAGGTCGCACGGCGCCTCGGCGCCCAGCGGGCCGGGGTGCCGATCATCTTCCTCACCGCCCGCGACACGACCGAGGACAAGGTCCGCGGGCTCAGCGGTGGCGGCGACGACTACATGACCAAGCCCTTCAGCCTCGAGGAGCTGGTGGCCCGCATCCGCACGATCCTGCGCCGCAGCGGGCAGGCCGCCCCCGAGTCGGGGAGGCTCGTGTTCGAGGACCTGGAACTGGACGAGGAGTCCCGCGAGGTGACACGCGCGGGACGCCCGATCTCCCTCACCGCCACCGAATACCGGCTGCTGCGCTACCTGATGCTCAACCCCCGCCGCGTGCTGACCCGCGCCCAACTGCTCGACCACGTCTGGAACTACGACTTCGGCGGCGACGGACGCGTGCTCGAGACCTACATCAGCTACCTGCGCAAGAAGCTCGACACCGGCGGCCCGTCGCTGATCCGGACCGTGCGCGGGGTCGGGTACGCGCTCCAGGCGCCGCGGACCTGATGTCATCGCTGCGCGCCCGCGTCCTCGCCACGCTGCTGGTGCTGGCGGGCGCCGGGCTGCTGGCGCTGGCGGCCGTCACCTACACCGAGCAGCGCTCGTTCCTGGAGGGTCGCCTGGATCAGCAGGTGCGCTTTGCAGTGCCGGTGCTCCACGGGGCCCTCAGCCGCAACACCCAGGGATCGTTCGGCGAGCGCTTCGGCGGCGCCGGCACCCCGTCGGGGAGCGGGACCCCCTCGGGCAGCAGCGGCGCGTCCGGCAGCACCGGTCCCTCTTCCGCCAGCAGCGTGTTCGGTCCTCCCGCGATCGCCCCGGGAGCCGGGGGCGGGCCGGGCGGACCCCGCGGGGGAGCTCCCGGGGGCTTCCGCGGCGGCCTGCAGCCGGGCACCTACGGAGAGCTCCGCGACGCCTCCGGGAAGGTGCTGCGCCACACGTTCATCATCTTCGACCAGCGCACCCCGGCCGCCCCGAAGCTCCCCGCCCATGTGCCCGTGGGGAAGCTCTTCACGGTCGGCTCGGTGACCTCCTCCGGGCCGCAGTACCGGGTGTACGCCGCCCGCGACGTGGACACCGGCGGGCTCACGATCGCGGCCGTGCCGACCACCGAAGTGGCGCAGACGCTTCACCACCTGCTGCTGGTGGAGGCGCTCGTGATCGCCGGGGTGCTGCTGACGCTGGCGATCGTCGGCTCGCTCGTCGTCCGCCTCGGGCTGCGACCGCTGAACCGGATGGAGGCGACCGCCGGCAAGATCGCCGCCGGCGACCTGTCCCACCGGGTGAGCCCCGCCAACGAGTCCACCGAGGTCGGCCGTCTGGGCCTGGCGCTGAACGCGATGCTCGACCGGCTCGAGGAGGCCTTCCAGCAACGGGAGGCGAGCGAGGCCCGCCTGCGGCGTTTCCTGGCCGACGCCTCCCACGAGCTGCGCACCCCGCTGGCGTCGATCCGCGGCTACGCGGAGCTGTTCCGGATGGGGGCGACCGCCGACCCGGCGGCGACCGAGAACGCGATGCGCCGGATCGAGGAAGAGGCCCAGCGGATGGGGGTGCTGGTGGAGGACCTGCTGGCGCTCGCCCGGCTGGACCGCCCGCCCGAACACGAGCCCGAGCGGGTGGACTTCTCCCAGCTGGCGGCGGACGCCGTCGCCGACGCCCGCGCGGTGGCCCCCGACCGCACGATCACGCTCGAGACCGACCCCGACGCCTGCGTGACCGGCGATCCGCTGCAGCTGCGTCAGGTGCTCGCCAACCTGCTGCGCAACGCGCTCACCCACACGCCCGCGGCCACGCCGATCGAGGTGTCGGTGTGCGACACCGGCGGCACGATCACGCTGTCGGTCCGCGACCACGGGCCCGGGCTACCGACCGAGGCCCCCGAGCAGCTGTTCGAGCGCTTCTGGCGTGCCGAGAGCGGACGCGAGCGGGGACGTGGAGGGGCCGGGCTGGGGCTCGCGATCACGCGCGCGGTGGTCGAGTCCCACGGCGGCTCGATCAGCGCCCGCCAGGCCGACGGCGGCGGCGCCGAGTTCCTCGTACGGCTGCCCGCCGAGCGGGTCCCCCGTGCGGCCGAGACGGCGACCGCCTGAGCGGGCGCTCGTGCGCGCACTCGTCCAGCGGGTCACGGGCGCGACGGTGAGCGTGGACGGTCGCACCGTGGGCGCCATCGGAGCCGGCCTGCTGGTGCTGCTCGGGATCTCCCTCGAGGACGACGAGGGGGACGCCGAGCGGCTGGCCCGCAAGGTCCGCGCGCTGCGCATCTTCGCCGACGCGCAGGGGCGCATGAACGAGCCCCTCGGGGAGCGCGAGATCCTGTGCGTGAGCCAGTTCACGCTCTACGGGGACACGCGCCGGGGCAATCGCCCGAGCTTCGTCGGCGCCGCCCCGGGCGACGTGGCCGAGCCCCTCTACGAGCGCTTCTGCGAGCTCACCGGCGCCCGCCGCGGCGTGTTCGGCGCCTATATGCAGGTGGAGCTCGTCAACGACGGGCCCGTGACCCTGCTGCTCGAGTCCTAGGGCCGCCCCCGCGGGCCGACCACCGCTGCGCCCACCCGTGCAGCGGGCCCAGCAGCTCGAGCAGCTCCCGCCCCTCCCCCGTCAACTCGTAGCCGTCCGCGGCCGACGTCACGATGCCGGCCTCGCGCAGCTCCCGCAGCCGCTGGCTGAGCACGCTCGAGGACATCCCCGCACAGCGCTCCTGCAGCACCCGGAACGGCAGTGGGGCGTCCCTCAGCTCCCAGATCACACGCAACGCCCAGCGCCGGCCGAGCAGGTCGAGCAGGGCCATCACCGGACGCCCGCTGGCCGACCCGCGAACCGGCGACCCGGGCCGCGGAGATGGTTTGGGGCTCACCCGCGCCACCCGCTTCGTAAATCGAAGCGGAAGCCGTTATGCTGCGAAAACGAAAGCAAACGAGGATCGGAGTCTAGATGAGCCACGACCCGCGCATACAGCCCCTGCAGGAGCCCTACTCCGAGGACGTCGCCACGATGCTCGCCAAGTGGATGCCGCCGGGGTCGGCGGTCGAGCCGCTGCGCCTGTTCCGCACGCTCGCCGTCCACGAACAGCTGTCGAGCCGGATGCGCCCGCTGGGCGCCGGGATCCTCGGGCCGCGGGCGCTGGTCGAGCCGCTGCTGCGCGAGGTGATGATCGCCCGCACGTGCGCCCTGACGGGAGCCTCCTACGAGTGGGGCGTGCACGCGGTCGCCTTCGCGAGGCCGCTCGGACTCGACGACGAGCAGCTGCGCTCCACCGTCCACGGCACCCCCGGGGACCCGTGCTGGGACGAGCGCCAGGGAGCGGTCATGAGCCTGGCCGACGAGCTGCACCACACGAGCACGATCAGCGACCCCCTGTGGGAGAGGCTGCGGCGGTCCTTCGAGGAGGCCGAGGTCCTGGAGCTGATCGTGACGTGCGGCTACTACCACGTGATCGCCTACGTCTGCAACGGGGCGGGCGTGCAGCAGGAGGAGTGGGCGGAGCCGTTTCCGCCTCCGCGTGCGTGACGTGCTAGACCCCCGCCAGATATGGCCACCGGCGCAGATCCAGACACGGACAGCCGCCGCGGCCGCCGGCGGAAGATGTGGATCGCCCTGCTCGCGGTCGCGCTCGCGGGGCTGGTCGCGTTCGCGCTCTCGCGGCTGAACCTCAGCCGTGCCGGCCATGCCCTGATCACCGCCAGCCCAGGGTGGATCGCGCTGTCGCTGCTGTTGATGGCCTGCTCGCTGGTGCTGCGCTCGATCTCCTGGCAGCAGGTGCTGCGAGCCGCCCTCCCGGAGCGGACGATCCCGTGGCCGCCCGTGGTGCGGGCGACGATGATCGGGGTGATGGCCTCGGCCGTGTTCCCGGGGCGGATCGGCGAGCCCACCCGCGTGGTCGTGATCACGCGCCATTTCGAGGGCTCCAAGCCACGACTGCTGGCGATCGTCGCGGGGACCGTGTTCTCGCAGACGCTGATCAACCTGCTCGCGCTGGCGATCCTGGCGGCGGTCACGTTCTCGGGCGCCCCGCTGCTCAACGGCAAGGCCGCCGGGGTGATCACCGCGATCGCGGTGCCGGTTGCGGTGGCTTTGATCGTCGTCTTCGGGCCCCGCCTGCTGTCGCTCGCCCAGCGCTCGAGCTGGGAGCGCGTGCGACGGATCGCCGGGGGCCTCGAGCGGGCCCTGCGCCTGGCCAGGCAGGGCCTGCACGTGTTCGCCCGTCCCCGCCACGGCGTCCCCGCGGTGGGGTTCCAGCTGGGCGCCTGGGCGCTGCAGTGGCTCGCCTGCTACATGGTCATCCTCGCGCTGGGGCTGCAGTCGCAGGCGAGCCTGGTGACGGCCGCCGCCGTGCTGCTGGCCGTCAACGTCAGCGCGGTGCTGCCCGCCACCCCCTCGAACGTCGGCGTCTTCCAGGCCGCCTGCCTGGTGGTGCTGGCGGCCTACGGCGTCGGCACCGGGGCAGCGCTCGCATACGGGATCATCCTGCAGGCCGTCGAGGTCACGACCGCGCTGATCCTGGGCGTGCCGGCGCTGCTCGGGGAGGGCCTGCGCTGGCAGGACATCCGCGCCTCGGCCACCGGCGCGAGCGAGGCGATCCCGCCCGCGGACGAGGCTCCCGGCCAGGAGCCGGCGCCGACGCTCGCGGCCGGCGAGGAGGACGGGCTGGCGGCGTCCGAGGGCCGCGCGTCAGTTGACGAGCGCGCGCAGTGACTGGCGCAGCGAACGGGTCGTCTGCAGCACGGCCGTGGGCTCGTACCCACAGTGGGCCATGCAGTTCTCGCAGCGGGGGTCGCGACCGCGCCCGTAGGCGTCCCAGTCGGTCGTCTCGAGCAGCTCGCGGTAGGTCTGCGCGTAGCCGTCGGCCATCAGGTAGCACGGCCGCTGCCACCCGAACAGCGAGTAGCTCGGGATCCCCCACGCGGTGCAGCCGAAATCCTCCTTGCCTTCGAGGAAGTCGAGGAACAGGGGGCTGTGGTTCAGCCGCCAGCGCCGGCGCCGGCCGTCGGCGAAGGCCTCGCTGAACAGCCTGCGGGTCTGTTCGACACCGAGGAAGTGGTCCTGGTCGGGGGCTTTCTCGTAGGCGTAGGCGGGCGAGATCATCATCTCGTCCACGCCGAGGTCGTCGTTGAGGAAGTCGAGCACCTCGCGCACCGTCTTCGGCGAGTCGTGCGTGAAGAAGGTCGTGTTGGTGGTCACCCGGAAGCCGGCCTGCTTGGCGGCCCGGATCGCCGCCACGGCCTTGTCGAAGACCCCCTCGCGCTCGACCGAGGCGTCGTGGCGCTCGCGCAGGCCGTCCATGTGGATGGCCCAGGCGAAGTACGGGCTGGGGGTGAATTTGTCGAGCTTGCGCTCCAGCAGCAGGGCGTTGGTGCACAGGTACACGAACTTCCGCCGCCGCACCAGCTCGCCCGCGATCTCGTGGATCTCGGGGTGGATCAGGGGCTCTCCGCCGGCGATCGAGACCATCGGGGCGCCGCACTCCTCGATCGCCGAGATGGCCTGCTCGACCGGCATCCGGCGGCGCAGCACGTGCTCGGGGTGCTGGATCTTGCCGCAGCCCGAGCACTCGAGGTTGCACTGGAACAGCGGCTCCAGCTCCACGATCAGCGGGAAGCGCTCGCGTTTGGCGAGCCGCTGGCGGGCCAGGTACAGGCCCATGCGCGTGCTCTGTCTGAATCTCACCGACATCGGGGGGACCTTAGTCGCCCTGAACCATGTCATTAAGGGCGGCCGAGACACGGCGCAGGGCGCGGGCGGCCCGCAGCGCCCCGAAAACGGCTCCCGGCCGCATCAGCTCGTGCGACGGGCTGTCGAGCACCACCCGTACGACCCCGAAGGGCCGCTGCTCGGCGGCCCCGGCGAGCCACACCGACTCCATGTCCACGGCGATCGCCCCGCCCTCGTGCAGCTGGGCGCGCCGCTCCCCGAGCGCCAGCCGCGAGACGCACACGATGCTGCCGCTGCGGACCTTCAGGCCCCGCCCCGTCAGCCGCATGATCAGCTCGTCGCGCAGCGCGCAGCTGACGGGGGTTCCGTCGTGGCCTTCGTCGGCGGCCGCGTAGACCTGCTCGGCGACGATCACTTCGCCCGGCACCGAGGCGTCGTCCAGGCCCCCGCAGAAGCCCACCACGAGCAGCGCCCCGGCCGACCGCAGCGTCAGCTCGCGGGCCGCCGCCCGGGCGCGGTCCGGACCCATCCCGGTGCGCCGCACCACCCGCCCGCGGGCGCCGCTGGAGACGAGCAGGGCCTCCAGGCGCAGCGGCGCCGCCAGCACCGCCTCGCGTACCCCGACGGCGCTCACCCGCCCGTCCGTGCTCATCCGCCCGCCAGGGCCGGCGCCGGCGCCGGCTCGACCGTGCGCCCGCCGAGGCCCGCCACCAGCTCGCGCGCCGCGCTCTGACCGCTGAGCACGGCGCTCTCGAGCGTCGCCGGCCAGCCGGTCGCCGTCCACGTGCCGGCCAGCGCGAGGCCCGGAGCCGCCACGCCCGCCCGCGGGCGCAGCGCCCCGCTGCCGGGACCGCCGCGGAACGTGGCGGCGTGCTCACGCGTGGCCAGGAACAGCTCAAGCCGCGCCTGCCGGGTCCGTGGCAGCAGCTCCCGCAGGGCGGGTATGTAGAGCTCGCGCAGCTGCTCGACGCTCATCCCCATCTCCCGCGAGGCCCCCGACAGCGACACGGCCAGGTACTGGCTGCCGGCGGGCGCCCCGCCGGCGCAGGTGCGATCGAACACGTACTGGACCGGCGTCCCCACGCCCGCCGCGAACGGCTCGTCGAGCACCGGGCGGTCATACAGCAGGTGCAGGTTCACGATCGGCGAGCTGCCCAGCTGCCTCCAGGCGGCGACCGAGTCCCCCAGCAGCGGCTCCAGCAGCGTCGCCGCCCGCTCGTGTGGCAGCGCCACCAGCACCGCCTCGGCGCTCAGCCCCTCCCCGTCCCCACCCTCTCCGTCGCGGCCGCTGGCGCCGAGCAGCTCGAAGCCGCCCCGGGTGCGCTCCAGGCCCCGTGCGCGCCACCCCAGCTGCACGCGCACCCCCGCCCGCTCCAGCGCCTGTTCGGCGGGCCGGCCGATCGTGTCGGCGAGCGTGTGCTCGTGAAAGCCGATGTCCCCGGCCCCGGCGCTCTGCAGCAGCCCGGTCTGGAACACGAACGCCCCCAGCTGCAACGACGCCTCTGCGGCGGGGAGGTTGAGCGCCGGCAGCGCGATCAGGTCCCACAGCGAGGCGATCGCCCGCCGGCTCTGGCCGTGGCGCGCCAGCCACTGACCCAGCGTGAGCCCCTCCAGCGAGTGGGCCGCGTCCGGCGAGAGGCGCATCAGGGCGAACGCCGCGCGGGCGCTCGCGAGGCGCTCGTGGAGCGGCAGGTGCGGGTAGCGCAGCAGCGCCCCCGCGAGGTGCAGCGGCGCCGGCAGCGGGCCCCGTCGCAGCACGTAGGGGTCGTGCCCGGGACGCAGCACCGGGATCCGCAGGCGCGGCTGGACGCTTACCCGCGCGCTGCTCCCGAGCCGCTCCAGCAGGCCACGATAGGCCGAGCAGCAGCGCAGGAACACGTGCTGGCCGTTGTCCATCTCCAGGCCCTCGCGGGCCACCGAGTAGGCGGCCCCGCCGAGCCTCGGGCGCACCTCCACGAGCGTCACCTCGGCCCCCGCGTCGGCCAGCTCGAGCGCCCCCGCGATGCCGGCCAGGCCGCCCCCCACGACCGCCACCCGCGCGGCGCTCACGACGCCACCCCCGCCAGCGCCCGGGCCGCCACCCAGGCCTTCTCGGGTCCCGAGAGCGCGACGCGTTCGCGCAGCACCCGCTCGGGCTCGCTCTCGATGCGCACCAGCAGGCGGTGATAGATCCCGGCCATGGCCCGCACGCAGGCCCCGCTGCGGCGGTCCAGCAGCGGCACGAGCTGCATCCCGCGCTCGAACCACCGCTGGGCGCGGTCGGCCTCGAAGCGCACCAGCGAGCAGACCCCGCCGAGCTCGCCGGGAGCCGGCGCGCCGAACGGGCTCGCGTCCGCGACCCCGAAGCGGCGAAGGTCCTGCCCGGGCAGGTAGACCCTTCCGTTCTGCGCGTCCTCGCGGACGTCGCGCAGGATGTTGGTGAGCTGCAGCGCCACGCCCAGGTCGTCGGCCAGCTCGTCGGCCGTCGGGGCGCCCTCGGCGGGGGCCCGCGAGCCGAAGATCGACAGGCACACCCGCCCGATCGCGCCCGCCACCCGGCGGCAGTATCCGACCAGCTCCTCGAAGGTCTCGTAGCGCGTTTCCAGCACGTCCATGCGCACCCCCTCGATCAGCTCGCCCAGCGCCCCCAGCGGGATGCCGAAGCGGGGCGTGGCGTCTTCGAGGGCGACCAGCACCGGATCGCCGCCGGGGCCGGTGCTGCCCAGCCCCTGGAGCTGCGCTTCGGCCTGCTCGAGCAGGCGCAGCTTCTCCTCGTCGGGGAGCCCGCCGTCGCCGATGTCGTCGATCCGCCGCGCGAACGCGTACGCGGCGCACAGCGCCCGCCGCCGGGGCGGGGAGAGCAGGCGGATGCCGTAGTAGAAGTTGGCCGCCTCGGCGCGGGTGATGGCCTCGCAGCGGGCGTAGCTGTCGGACAGCTCGCTCATCGCGCGGACGTGCCGGGGCGCCCGGCGAGGGTCGCGGCGAGCGTGCGCAGGAACAGCCCCCGGCCCGCCCGCGGGG